>CAYHEX010000007.1:31607-36531 GCA_964355365.1 uncultured Solibacteraceae bacterium
GATCTCGGCGATCAGATCGGCGTCGAGGGCCGGGTGTTTCGGACCAAGACCAACGAACTCACGATCTTCGCGTCTCGGATTCACTTTCTGTCGAAGTGCCTGGTTCCGCTGCCGGAGAAGTGGCATGGCCTGACAGACGTCGAGATCCGATATCGCCAGCGTTATCTGGACCTGATCGTCAATCCGGATTCGCGCAAGACGTTTGAAGCCCGCGCGAGCACGGTCGCCGGCATCCGTCAGTTCCTGACGGACCGCGGGTTTCTGGAAGTGGAAACGCCGATGATGCAGCCGATTGCCGGCGGCGCCTTGGCGCGGCCCTTCACGACGCATCACAACGCGCTCGACATGCCGCTGTACCTGCGCATCGCGCCGGAGCTCTATCTGAAGCGCCTGACGGTCGGCGGGATGGAGAAGGTCTTCGAGATCAACCGGAACTTTCGCAACGAGGGCATCTCGACCCAGCACAATCCCGAGTTCACGATGCTCGAATTCTACGAAGCCTACGTGGACTACCAGCACCTCATGCGGATGACCGAGGAGATGCTGTCCGCGGTCGCGCGTGCCGTCACCGGCGGCACCGACCTGCCCTGGGGTGACGCCACCGTGTCGTTTGCCGCGCCATTCAGGCGCCTGTCGCTGCGTCATGCCGCGGCGGAGCGCGCCACGCTCGAGTTGCAGGCCCGTTCGATTGACGCGTTCGGCGTGGTCACCGAACCCGACCTGCGGGACCGCGAGAAAGCGGCGGCGGTGGCCAAGGCGCTGGGCCTCGACGTGCAGAAGGGCCACGGCGCCGGCAAGATTGCGACGACGATCTTCGAGAGTCTTTGGGAGCGCGATCTGGTGCAGCCCACGTTCGTCTACGACTTTCCGACCGAAGTATCGCCGCTGTCGAAGCAGAAGAGCGACGACCCCGATACGGTCGAGCGCTTCGAGATGTACGCGGGCGGTTTTGAAGTGGCTAATGGCTTCAGCGAACTCAATGATCCGGCCGAGCAGCGCCGGCGGTTCGAAGGTCAGTTGAAGGATCGCGCGGCCGGCGACGCGGAAGCCCACCAGATGGATGAGGACTACATTCGCGCGCTCGAGTACGGCCTGCCGCCCACAGGCGGCGAAGGCATCGGCATCGACCGGCTCGTCATGTTGCTGACCAACAGTCCGTCGATCAGAGACGTGATCCTGTTTCCGTTAATGAGAGCGCGAGACTCGGCAAAGGGCGCCGAGGAGTAATGGGGCAACGGGGCAAAGGGGCCATGACGCCGTTTGCCTGGTTTGTCGCGCGCCGTTACCTCACGGCCCGGCGCAAGCAGGCGTTCATCTCGCTCATCTCCGGCGTGTCGATCCTCGGCGTCGCCGTGGGCGTCGCTGCGCTGATCATCGCGCTCGCGCTGATGACCGGATTGCAGCACGAAATGCGCGATCGCATTGTGTCGTCCGCAGCGCATCTCTACATCTACAAGGGCGGCGATCCCTCATTCACCAGCTTTGACGCGGATGCTGCGGTGGCCCTGTCAACGCCCGGCGTGGTCGGCGTCGCGCCGGCGGTGCTCGGCAAGGGACTCCTGCAGGTGTCAGGGAACGCGCAGGCATTTGTGACGTTGAAGGGTGTGGACGTCGCGCGCGAACCGACGGTGACCAGTATCGTGACGAGCATGAAGTCCGGATCGCTGGCGGCGCTGCTGGGGCGCAG
Source organism: uncultured Solibacteraceae bacterium (assembly GCA_964355365.1). Lineage (GTDB taxonomy): Bacteria > Acidobacteriota > Vicinamibacteria > Vicinamibacterales > SCN-69-37 > SCUN01. Next base: position 33,295 of record CAYHEX010000007.1, read on the forward strand.
CGAGGAACAAGTGGCTGGCATTCTGCTTGGCGTGGATCTGGCCTCGAGTCTTGGCGCGCACCTTGGCGATCGCGTGACGCTCATCACACCCGAAGGCCCAACGACGCCGATGGGCCGCATGCAGGGACGACGCCCGTTCGAAGTCGTCGGGACGTTTCAGATGGGCTTGTACGAGTTGGATTCGAGCTACGCGCTGACCACGCTCGATGAGGCCGTGAGCGTGTTGCGTCGGTCCGGGCCGGATCTGATGCAGGCGCGCGTGGACGACATGTTCAAGGCGCCCGAGATCGGCAAGGACCTCTCCGAGCGATTCGGTCAGTTGTACACGGTCGAGAACTGGACCGAGATGAACAAGTCCTTGTACTCGGCGCTCGTGCTGGAGAAGGTCGCGATCTCGCTGACGATCGGGCTGGTCGTCCTCGTGGCCGCGCTCAACATCGTGGCGTCGCTGGTGCTGCTGGTGATGGAGAAGAGCCGCGACATCGCCATTCTGCGGACGATGGGCGCGCCGGCCGAGGCGATTCGGCTGATCTTCATGCTGCAGGGGCTGGTGATTGGCGCCGTCGGGACGGGCGCCGGCACCGCGCTCGGCCTGGGCGTGAGCTACATCTGCGACCGGTATCAACTCATCACGCTGCCCGGCGAGGTGTACCAGATCACGCACGTGCCGTTTCGCGTCGAGCCCTTCGATGTCGCGGTGGTCGTCGTCTCGGCGATCGTCGTCTGCTGGCTGGCCACGATTTATCCGGCGCGTCGGGCCGGGCAACTCGACCCGGCTGAAGCGCTGAGGTATCAATAGCCGTGGCGTTTCTCGAAGCGATCGGGATCGTGAAGTCGTACCGCGGGCCACGCGGGGTGCTTGAAGTTCTTCGGGGCGCCGACCTGCAGGTGGAGACCGGCGAGATGGTCGCCGTTGTGGGTGCATCCGGTGTCGGGAAGAGCACCCTCCTGCATGTGTTGGGCGGCCTCGATTCCCTTGACGCCGGCACGCTGCAGATTGGCGACGTCCGAATCGACACCATGCGGGACGAAGCGCGGGTGGCCTTTCGCAACCAGCGGGTCGGCTTCATCTTCCAGTTCCATCATCTGCTGCCGGAATTTACGGCACTCGAGAATGTCGAGATGCCGCTGCTGATCGGTGGCGTGCCGGCGGCCGAGCGGCGCGCCCGCGCCGGCGCGTTGCTCGAGCGGGTAGGGCTCGCGGGACGTGTGGACCATTTGCCAGGCGCGCTGTCGGGTGGCGAGCAGCAGCGCGTCGCCATCGCGCGTGCGCTCGCGTCCCGGCCGGCGCTCCTGCTGGCCGACGAGCCGACGGGTAACCTCGACGAGGACACGGCCCGCGACATCCAATTGCTCCTACGGCAGATACACGCGGAACAGCGGCTGACGTCGGTCATCGTGACCCATAACCCGGCGATGGCTGCCAGCTGCGACAGGACGCTTCGCCTGTCGGCAGGGCAGCTGAGTCCAGAGTCCAACGTCCAGAGTCCAGGGTCGGTCCAGAGTCCAGCGTCCGTCCAGGGGCCGGAGTCCTGAGTCCGGGCCCGGACTCAGGACCTTGGCCCCCGGACCAACTCTGGCCCCCGGACCGACCCTGGACTCAGGACGCTGAACTCTGGACACAGCTGTCCTCTATAATCAGTCAGTCAAATGTTTGAACGGTATACAGAGCGTGCCCGGCGGGTGTTGTTTTTCGCGCGGTATGAGGCAACCCAGCTCGGCAGCACGTCCATCGAAACTGAGCACCTGCTGCTGGGTTTGATCCGAGAGGGCAAGGGCCTGACGAGTCGTATTTTCGCACGCTCGTCCCTGTCGCTGGAGAGCATCCGCAAGGAGATCGAAGGCCGGACCATCTTCCGCGAGAAGGTGTCGACCTCGGTCGATATCCCGTTCAGCCTCGAAACCAAGCATGTTCTGCAGTTTGCGGCGGAAGAGGCCGACCGGCTGCTCCACACCTACATCGGCACCGAGCATCTCCTGCTCGGCATCCTGCGCGAAGAACGCTCGGTCGCCGCGAGCATCCTGTACGAGAAGGGCATGCGCCTGGCCAGCGTGCGCGAGGACATCGTCCAGTTACTGAACGAGAAGACGGCGCCCCCGCGGCCGAAGGAAACGCCGCTGCTCGCCGAGTTCAGCCGCGACCTGACTGATGCGGCGATGAAGAACCTGCTCGATCCGCTGGTCGGCCGCGAGGCCGAAGTGGAGCGGGTGCAGCAGGTGCTGTGCCGCCGCACGAAGAACAACGCCGTGCTCATTGGCGAGCCGGGCGTTGGCAAGACGGCGATCGTGGAAGGGCTCGCGCAGAAGATCGTGTACGGCGAGGTGCCGCACTTCCTGGCCGACAAACGTGTGCTCGCGCTCGACTTGTCCCTGATTGTCGCCGGCACGAAGTATCGCGGCCAGTTCGAAGAGCGCCTCAAGGCGATCATGAAGGAACTGATCGAGAACCCGAACATCATCGTGTTCATCGACGAGCTGCACACGCTGGTGGGCGCCGGTTCGGCGGAAGGCTCCCTCGATGCGGCCAACATTCTGAAGCCGGCGTTGTCGCGGGGAGAGATTCGCTGCATTGGCGCGACCACGCCCGCGGAGTACCGCAAATACATCGAGAAGGACCGTTCGCTCGAGCGCCGCTTCCAGGCCGTGAAGGTGGAGCCGCCGACCGAAGTGGAAGCGGTGGCGGTGCTGCTGGGCGTGAAGGATCGCTACGAGTCGTTCCATCACGTGGAGTACACGCGTGAAGCGATTGAAGCGGCGGTGTATCAGTCGAGCCGCTACATCACGGACCGGTTTTTGCCCGACAAGGCGATCGACCTGCTCGACGAGGCCGGATCGCGCGCGAAGCTGCGCGAAGCGCATTCGGTGGGCGACCTCGGCGAAGTGAGCCGCAGCATTCGCGTCGCGGTTGAACAAATCGTCCAGCACGACGCGCCGGCGGAAGCGCCCGTCGTGCGTGAGCGTGTGGATCTCAAGGCGATCGCGCGACGGATCATCGTCGGCAAGCCGGAGATCGACGAAGTGGTCGCCAAGTGGACCGGTGTGCCGATGGCCGCCGTCAACGAAGACGAGAGCGGCAAGCTCGTTCGGATGGAAGACGAGCTGCATCGCCGCGTCATCAGCCAGGACAAGGCGATCTCGGCCCTCTCGCGTGCCATCCGCCGGTCGCGCGCGGGCCTCAAGAACCCGAATCGCCCGGTGGGCAGCTTCGTGTTTCTCGGTCCCACAGGCGTGGGCAAG
>CAYHEX010000008.1:0-35334 GCA_964355365.1 uncultured Solibacteraceae bacterium
CGACACCGACAAACATCTCGACGAAGTCGGAACCGCTGATCGAGAAGAACGGCACGTTCGCTTCACCGGCCACCGCGCGCGCCAGGAGCGTCTTGCCCGTGCCGGGCGAACCCATGAGCAGCACGCCCTTCGGGATGCGGCCGCCGAGCTTCTGGAACTTCTGCGGCTCGCGGAGGAACTCGATGATTTCCTGGAGCTCTTCCTTGGCTTCGTCCACGCCGGCCACGTCCTTGAACGTCACCTTTTTCTGCGTGCTCGACGAGAGCTTCGCGCGGCTCTTGCCGAAGGACATGGCTTTGTTCCCGCCGCTCTGCATCTGCCGCATGATGAAGATCCAGAAACCGATCATCAGCAGAATCGGCGCGTACGACAGCAGGAACGTCGTCCACCCGCTGGGGTTGGCCGGCTCGGCGTCGATCTTCACGCCGCCCTTCTGCAGATCGTTGGCCAGACCGTCGTACTGGCTCGGCGCGTACGTGCGGAACCCGGCCTTCGTCGTCGGGTCAGTTTCGCCGCCGACGTACGTGCCGGTGACCTCGCTGCCGATGATCTTGACCGTGTCGATCTTGTGCGCTTCGACGCGAGCCAAAAACTCCGAGAACGTGATCTTTTCCTCGCTGCGCTGCAGGCCGGCCGAGAACTGCCAAATCACGGCGCCGAGCACAACAAGACCCATCCAGAACAGCAGGTTCCTAAGCGTTGAATTCATTGGCGTTCCGCTCTAAAGACTACCACTTCTAACTCAGGCGCCGTGACGCGGAACTCATCCGCCATCGCCACGCCAACCACCCACACGAGGTGCCCGTTTTCGTCCACCACGACCGGCACCCGTTCACGTTCGCCGCGCGGAACCTTCAGATCGATCAGAAGATCCTGAACCTTCTTACGCCCGGGAGCCCCAATAGGTTTGATGCAATCCCCAGCCTTTCGGTTCCGCACCGTCACCGATCCGCCCACCCGCGCGGCCGAAACAGCGATCTCGAGGGATGCTCTGGCCCCCCTCTTTGGTTCGACACCCACCGGGGCTAAATGGTCGCAACGCGCGGCAGAAATCACCCAGCCCGCCTCCAGAATGCGCACTTCGCCAGGCACGTTCAGTGTCGCCTCAAACGGTACCGCCACCGCAGCGGACCGCGCCTCGCCCGGCGCTGATGCCAACTTCACCGTCTGCCCGCTCGCCACCACGCGTAACCCAGGCAGGTCCGCCTGGCGAGACTCACCGCTCAGCACCACGCGCCACACAGCCTCGATGTGTCTGGATGTGAGTCGTCGCGCATCAAGGGGGGCCGCCAACTCCACCGCGCCGCGAATCACGCGGCGGGCGACTGCCGGCGGGAGCGCCGCCAACCGCCCTCTCTCCAGTTGGACACCGTCGGCATTGGGTAGGACGACGAAACGCGCCGCGTCGATCGCCTGTGCCGACAAGACATCTTCGTCGTCGGCAGCGAGAGCCGCGGTGCGCGCCAACGCCTCAACTCCGCCCGGGGAGATCCGTTGGATGACCGGCAACAGTTCGTGGCGCAGGCGATTACGGGGAATACTGACGTCCGCGTTCGACGCGTCTTCGCGAAACGTCTCGCCACGCGCCGCCAGATAGGCGCGGAGGTCCTCACGACGGCAGTCGAGGAGCGGCCGGATCAACAGGCCGCGGGTCGCGCGAATGCCGGACAGGCCGCGGGTTCCCGCACCGCGCAGCAACCTCAACAGCACGGTCTCGGCCTGATCATCTCGCGTGTGCCCGGTCGCGACATGGGTGGCGCCCAGTACGGCGGCCGCCTCAGTCAACCACGCATATCGCGCCCGCCGTGCGGCCACCTCGAGCGACTCGCTGCGCGCGGCGGCCATGGCGGCCACATCCGCACGCGACGACTGGCACGGCACGCCCAGCCGCTCAGCCAGTGCCGCAACGAAGGCCTCGTCGGCGTCCGCGTCCGCGCCCCGCAGTTGATGGTTCAGGTGGCCGAGGCCAACCAGAACCAGTTCCCCGCGTTCGGAGAGTTCTGCGAGCAGCCAGGCCAGGGCCACAGAGTCGGCGCCGCCGGATACCGCCGCGAGCACGCGCGCGCCGCGCGGCAGGCGGATTCGCCGCCGAAGCGTGGTTGCGACCTGATCAGAGAGTTTCATGGGACAGCAATGAGGCTGGGGCAATTATTGCCCCATTGCCTGATGGCCAAATTGCCTCATTGCGTCGGGAGAAAAATGGTGGCGGTGCAGGGACTTGAACCCCGGACACTGCGGATATGAGCCGCATGCTCTAACCAACTGAGCTACACCGCCGGGACCACAGAGTGTACATCGTCAATTGCGGAATCTGGTAATCGCCAATCGCAAATTGAGCATCGGCAGTCGAGAATCGGGGAATCGATCGGGGAATCGGGGAATCGATCGGGGAATCGGGGAATCGGGGAATCGGTCTGGGAATCGCTAATCGGCCAGCGCTGCGGCCAGGAGCGGGAGCATCAGCTCGTGATGGCCGGTGAGCGAGTAGCCCTTGCCCACGCCGGCGACCGGACGACGGACCACGTTGGTCTCGGCGCGGTACATCTTGAGAAAGTCCATGTTGACGGTGGTGAGACCGTCGAGGGCAATACCGCGGTTGCGCACGAGCGAGACGGCCTTGAGAAACACTTCGGGCAACAGCACCGCAGAGCCGATGTTCAGATACACGCCACCCGCAAGACGACTGACGTGCGACGTGAAGTAGCGGAAGTCGCGCAGACTGCCGGCCCCGATCGCTTCGCCCGACGCGGCGGGATGCATGTGGATGATGTCGGTGCCGATCGCCACATGCACCGTGACCGGCACGTGGAACCGCGCAGCGGCGCACAGCACGCTCACGTCCGCGTGTGCCGGCGACATCGCGGAGATCCACTCCACAACCGACTGGCCGAGTCCGAGTCCGCGGCCCACGCCGCCGGCAATCGCGCCGTTGACGCCGCGACCGGTTTCCTCGGACATTCCGAACTCGCCCTTGCCGAGCACCGCATCGACGTCTTCCGATGTCTGCCCCGCCAGTGCGATCTCGACGTCGTGAATGATGCCGGCGCCGTTGATGGCAATCGCCGACACGTACCCGCGCGCCATCAAATCGATGAGCACGGGGCCGAGGCCGACCTTCAGCAGATGCGCGCCGAACCCCCAGACCACGCCACGGTCGGCTGCGCGGGCGGCGCGGATGGCCCCCACGACGGCCCGGAAGTCCGCAGCCGCGAGCATGTTGGGAAGGCTGTCGAGAAACCCCGTCATGTCCGAGGCGGGCGACCACGGCCGCGCGAAGTCCTCGCGCTTGGCCTTGCTCGGTCGCGACGCCAGTGGATACGTGCGCACATCCGCGAGATCAAATTCCTCGTACGGAAACGTCACACGCCCTCCGGGCGCTGGCCGCTCAACATCCCGGGCCGCGCCATGGAGTGATCGATCCACATCAACCGATCGATGAACGACGACGGCAGAGCGGGATCGATCATGAACGGATGCCACAACGGCACATCGCGCCGCTGGAAGTACATGGTCACCGACATCCGCGGACGTTCCGCGAAGGGACTGGCGCGGCTCCCCCAGTGGATGAGGTGCGACGACCAGCCCAGCACTGATCCGGCGCGCGCCGGCAACGCGCGAATGTCCTGCAGCCGAATCTTGTCAAAGTGGACCAGCCGCTCCGGCGTGTAGAAATCCTCGTCGCACGGCGCCGGGATCACATACAGGCAGGACTGGTCCGGGGTGACGTCCTCGAGCGGAATCCACAGCGTGAGAATCGACGGCACGTCGTGCGCCATCGTGCGCGCGTCGGGCGCCATCCGATCGCGATGCGGCGACCCGGCCGTCCACAACGTGCGGCCATCATCGCCGGCCGGCACGTGGAACGCCCACACCCCCTGCGTGACCAAGAGGTAGTCGTCGCCGAGCAGCGGCGCGAACACGGCTTCGAGGCCGTTGAAGATGTTGAAGTACTCGTCGTACACCGCCGCCAGCGTCGACGGGAAGCCCGCCTCGACGACCCGCTCGATGCCGCGCGCCAGCCTCGACAGTTCATCCGCGGGAATCAGGGGCGGCGTGGCCATGTAGCCGTCAGCGATCAACTGCTCACGACAGCGCGCAGCCAGCTCCGGCACCGCCGCCGGGCGCGTGCGTGTTGGCGCGAGGGGAAATTCAGATACGGTCAGTTCAGGATTGAGTCGGCGCCAAAAATCCGGATCGCGTACTTCGTGCAGACGCTTCTGCAGCGCGCGCTCGGCGCGGAGTTGAGCAAAACCGGCGTCAATTTCGAGTGGAGACAGCGCCATGAGATGCGTCCCTTCGGCGGGGCTCAGAGTATCACCATCGCATCACCGTAACTGTAGAAGTGATACCCCCGCGCCACGGCGTCGCGATACGCGTTGAGCACGAGGTCGCGGCCACCGAACGCGGCCACGAGCATGAGCAGCGACGATTTGGGCAGGTGGAAATTCGTCACGAGCGCGTCAACGGCCGCGAACTGATGTCCCGGGTACATGAACAGATCCGCGAGTCCCGCGCCGGCCGGCACCGTTCCGCTGCCGAGCGCCGCCGCGTGTTCCAGCGCGCGCGTCGTCGTGGTGCCAACAACGACCACGCGCCCCCCGCGGGCGCGGGCCGCGGCAATGGCAGCGGAGGTCTCGACGGAAATCGCATACGGCTCGGGGTCGACGACGTGGTCTGCGACGCGGGCGACCTTCACCGGCTTGAACGTGCCGTAGCCCACGTGCAGGGTCACCGCCGCGCGCGCGATGCCGCGTGCCTCCAGCGCCGCCAGCACAACGTCATTGAAATGCAGCCCGGCCGTTGGCGCGGCGATCGAACCGCGCTCCCGCGCGTACACCGTCTGGTAGCGAGCGCGGTCCTCCGGCGTGTCGGCGCGGCGAATATAGGGCGGCAGCGGCACATGTCCGAGCAGATCAATGGCGGCGTCTACCGACTCGGCTCCCTCCGCGGCGAAGGCCACCGTGCGGCGGCCGCGGTCGCCGCGCGCGACGATCTCACCGAGGAGCCGGACGCCGGGCGTGCGATCCGGTGCGTCGAACATCACGCGCGCGCCCGGCTGCAGCTTGTCGCCCGGGGACACGAGCGCGTCCCAATGCGTGTCGGACCGCCGCGCCAGCAGAAAGCACTCAGCCGCGCCGCCGCTCGGATCGCGCCGACCCAGCAGCCGCGCGGGAAACACGCGCGTGTCGTTGACGACGAGGAGGTCGCCGGGCGCGAGCAGCGACGGCAGGTCGGCGAAGACCGCATCAGTCCACGTGCTGCGCGCGCGATCCACCACCATCAGACGCGAGGCACCGCGCGGCCGCGCCTCCTGCGCGATCAGCGCGTCGGGGAGTTCGAAATCAAAATCAGCAACCAGCATGCGTGTCGGCCATCAACGTCGTCGCCCATTGTAGAAGATGGTGTAGTCTCCGAAGCCGGATGGATACGAAGACTTCCGCCGGCCGCATCGTCGCGCGGTCGGCACGGGCGACCCACATCGACCTCTGCCTGTTCGATGATGTGCGCGCGCCGCTCGAAACACGGCGGATTCCACTGACGCAGGACGGTAACCGATGGACCGCCGGCGATCTCTGCCTCCCGCACGGCCAGCTCTATGCCCTGCGCGCCCGAGGGCCGTCGTCGATTGACACCGGCGCACGGTTCGTCCCGGAACGACTGCTGCTCGATCCCTATGCGCGGGCGATCGGTCGCGCGCCATCCCCGCTCGATCCACTGGGGGTGGTGGTGGACGACGAGGCGGGTGACGCGTTCGACTGGGCCGGCGATGCGCCGCCAGCGACGCACTGGCGCCACACCGTGCTGTACGAGGCACACGTCAAGGGCCTGACCGTCGGCCATCCGCACGTGCCTCCGCCGCATCGCGGCACGTTTCTGGGCCTGACCGCTCCCGCGGTGCTCGCCCATCTCGCCGACCTGGGCGTCACCGCGGTCGAACTGCTGCCGGTTCACGCGCATGCGGACGAAGCGGCGCTTCGCGCGCGGGGACTCACCAACTACTGGGGCTACAACACCCTCAGCTTCTTCGCGCCCGATCCGCGGTTTGCCACGCGCGCCGTCGATGTCGATCCGACCGCGGCCGTGCGCGAGTTCAAGATGATGGTGCGCGCGCTCCATCGCGCCGGCATCGAAGTCATTCTGGACGTGGTCTACAACCACACCGCCGAAGGGCCGCCGAACGGCCCGACGCTCTCGTGGCGCGGACTCGACCCCGTCCACACCTACCGCCGGCACGCGCACGATCCGTCCGCGTACGACGACTGGACGGGGTGCGGCAACACCGTCAATCTCGACGACCCGATCGTGCGCACGCTCGTGCTCGACAGCCTGCGATATTGGGTCACCGACATGCATGTGGACGGCTTCCGTTTTGACCTCGCATCCGCGCTCGACCGGGCCCCCGGTAGCGCCGGGTCGTTCTTCTGCGAGGTGCAGCAGGATCCCGTACTGGCGCGCGTCAAGTTGATCGCCGAACCGTGGGATGCCACGCCGCACGGGTACCGGCTCGGGGCATTCACGCCGGGAATCGCGGAGTGGAACGGCCGCTACCGCGACACGGTGCGGCGCTTCTGGCGAGGCGACGCCGGCATGGCGCCCGACCTCGCCACGCGCCTCAGCGGCAGTCAGGATCTGTTTGGTGCCGCCGGGCGATCCCCGCATCACAGCATCAACTTCGTGACATCGCACGACGGCTTCACGCTCGCGGACCTGGTCAGCTACGCCGACAAGCACAACGACGCCAACGGCGAGGCGAACCGCGATGGCGAGTCGAACAACTTCGGCAGCAACGCCGGTGTGGAGGGCCCGTCGACCGATGTTGACGTCATCGCGGAACGCGCCACACGGCAACGCAGTCTGCTCGCCACATTGGCGCTGTCGCTTGGCGTGCCCATGATTTCCGGAGGCGACGAACTCGGGCGCACACAGCACGGCAACAACAACGCGTATTGCCAGGACGGACCGCTCAGCTGGACGCCATGGCCCGGCGACGCAGGTCTGATGGCATTCACACGCCGCGTGCTCGCGTTACGCCGCGCGAATGCGTGCCTCGGGCGCGAGCATTTTCTGCGGGGCGAAGACGTCTCCTGGCTGAACCACCTGGGCACACCGCTGTCTGCAGGCGAATGGGAGTCCGACTCGCTCCGCGCGTTCGGCATGCACTGGCACGGCCGCGGCGAATCGCCCGTGCTGGTTTACGTCAACAGCGGGCGCGAGCCAGAGTCGTGCGCGCTGCCCGGCGACGTGACGTGGGAGCGTGTGCTGGATTCATCGGAGCCGGCGGCCGTCGTTCACGCGGTGACGTCGCCGCTGACCCTCGCGGCCGGCAGTATCGTGGTGCTTATCGGGGCGCCGGCACGCTGAGGCCGGCGCGGCGCATGAGCGCTTCGCTGTCCTCGCGCCCCAGCATCAGGCGCAACGTCCGCAGCACCCACCGCGCCCGCGTCTCCACCGGAATGGGCGCGCCAAGATCGAGTGTGTCGGCGAACCGCGCCGGGATGTCGCCGCGCTGAAAGAACATCGAGATGCTCATGCGCGGGTGCGTGGCCCAGCAGCTGCTGCGGCTGCCCCAATGCGAGACATGCGTCGAAAACAGCAGGACCTGCCCCGCCTCGGCCGGCACGGCCCGCACGTCCTGCACTCGGAAGTTGTAGTTGCGCACGTTGCGATCCTCCGTGCGATACCCCTTGTCGCAGTCACCCGGCACCACGTACATGCACGAGTCGTTCGTGCTCGCGTCGGTCAGGGCCACCCACCCGACGAGCACCGTCGGCAGGTCGCCGGCCATCACCCCGGGATCTCCCCCGGCCCAATCTTTGTGCGGCGGGAACGCGGTCCACTTCGTGGCCGCGCTGTCGCCCGGCGGTACGAAGAACACCCAGAAGTCTTCAGGCAGCAGGATGGCGTTCGGTCCCAGAATCGGCGTGACCGCCGCGAGCACACCCGCGTAGACCTGATAGAACTCGTCGTACATCAACGCGCACCCGGGCGGGAGGCCTCGCGCAACGATGCGCTCGACGGCCGTGCGGAGACGATGGACCACGTCCATCGGCACGATCGGTGGCGAGAGGAAGTAGCCCTCGACGCGCAGGCGGTCCTGACACATGGACGTTGCGGCCCAGTCACTGGCGTACGCCGCGGCGCGTGCCGCGGGCGGATCGGAGGACAGCGTCAGTTCGGGATTCAGCTCCCGCCAGTACGCGGGGTCGATGAACCGCGGGCCGAGCTTCTCGAGCGCGCGCGTGTAGCGCACTGCACGAAATGCCGCGTCAACGTCTTCAGGAACCATGGGATCCCCCGCTAACAACCCCAGCGCAACAGCACCGACCCGACCGTGAAGCCGGCGCCCACCGACGTGAGCAGCACGAGATCGCCCTTCTTCAGGCGCCCCTCGGCGCGCGCATCCGCCAGCGCCAGCGGAATCGTGCCGGCCGTCGTGTTGCCGTATTTCTCCAGGTTGATCATCACCTGCTCCGGCCGCATCTCGAGGCGTTCGGCGGCTGCGTCAATGATGCGCCGATTCGCCTGGTGCGACACAAACAGATCGAGGTCCTTGCCCTTCAGGCCGTTGCGCTCCAACACACGCCGGGAAATCTCCTCAGTCTTGCGCACGGCAAACTTGAACACCGCCGTGCCGTCCTGCTTGACGAAATGCTGTCGCGCATCAACCGTTTCATGCGACGCGGGCAACTTGCTCCCGCCGGCCGGCATCTGCAGCGACGGGCCGCCGTGGCCGTCAATCTCGTTGCAGAAGTCGATAATCGACGGCTCCCCGGGTTCAGCGGCCGAGAGCACGACCGCGCCCGCGCCATCACCAAACAGAATGCACGTCGTACGGTCCGTGTAGTCGATGATGCTCGACATCACGTCTGCGCCCACCGCCAGCGCATGATCGCACGCGCCGGTCGCCACCATCGCGTACGCGGTCGACACGGAATACACGAATCCGGAACAGGCCGCGCCCAGGTCGTATCCCCAGGCCTTCGTCGCGCCCAGTTTCGCCTGCAGCAGGCAGGCCGTGCTCGGAAAGACCGTGTCGGGCGTGGTGGTGCCGACCACGATGAACCCCAACTGATCGGGCGTAATGCCCGCCTCGGCGATCGCCGCCAGTGCCGCCGGATACGCGATGTCCGACGTGGCCACGCCCTTTTCCGCGATGTGCCGCTCGCGAATCCCGGTGCGCTGCATAATCCAGTCGCTATTGGTCTCGACCATCTTCTCAAGATCTTCATTGGTCAGCACGCGCGGCGGCACAAACGACCCGAGCCCCGACACCTTCACCTGCCGCATCATCCGACCTGCCTCACCGATCACCACAGCCGATCCTTCCCCGGAGCCGTCAGCCCGAAGTAGTCATACGCACGCGCCGTGGCCACCCGGCCACGAGGCGTGCGATCCAGGAAGCCGATCTGAATAAGATACGGCTCATAAATATCCTCAATCGCATCTTTCTCTTCGCCGATGGCTGCCGCGAGGCTGCTCAGCCCCACCGGACCGCCGCCGAACTTCTCGATGATGGTACGCAGCAGACGCCGGTCCGCCTCATCGAATCCGTGCTGATCCACTTCGAGCAGCTTCAACGCGTCGTGCGCCACCGCGCCGGTGATGCGTCCGGCCGCGCGGACCTGCGCGAAGTCGCGCACGCGCCGCAGCAGGCGATTCGCAATGCGCGGTGTCCCTCGCGACCGCCGCGCCAGCTCGCCCGCGGCGTCCTCATCGATCGCCACATTCAGAATCCGCGCGGAGCGCGTGACGATTTCGTAGAGATCCGCATCGGTGTAGAAATCGAGCCGGTGCGTAATGCCGAAGCGCCCGCGCAACGGCGCCGTGATCAGTCCGGCGCGGGTCGTCGCGCCGATCAGGGTGAACGGCTGCACCGGCACTTTCACCGAGCGCGCGCTCGGCCCCTGGCCGATCACGATGTCGAGCTCGAAGTCCTCCATCGCCGGATAGAGGATCTCCTCGATCACCGGGCTCATGCGATGGATCTCGTCGATGAACAGGATCTCACGCGCATTGAGCCCGGTGAGGATCGCGGCCAGATCGCCGGGCTTCTCGAGCACCGGGCCCGACGTCGCACGCACCGGCACGCCCATCTCGTTGCCAATGACCAGCGCGAGGGTGGTCTTCCCCAACCCGGGCGGCCCGTAGAGCAGCACGTGATCGAGCGCTTCGTCGCGTTGACGCGCGGCCGCAATCGACACCTGCAGATTCTCGCGCACGCGATCCTGGCCGATGTAGTCGTCGAGTGTCTTCGGACGCAGCCCCGCGTCGTACTGCGCGTCGTCATCGACGGGCGTGGCCTCTACAATGCGCGGATCGAATGCGTCATCCATGGGCGGTATCCGCGGCCTATCGTACCAAGGCCTTGAGCACTTCGCGCAGGAGCGGCTCAAACTCGCGCGTTGTCACCTTCGACATGGCGCGGTCCGCCGCCTTCTCTGCCGCCGCGCGCTGATAGCCCAGGTTGGCTAACGCCGAGAGCAGATCCTCGCGCACGTCGTCCACCGGCGCGGTATCGTGCGCGCCGGCGTCACCCACCATCAGCTTCGCGAAGCGGTCCTTGAGTTCCACCACCATGCGCTCGGCGGTCTTCCGGCCAACACCGGGAATACTGGTCAAGCGGCCCAGGTCGGAACCACGAACCGCGCGCACCAGTTCTGCCGGCTCGATGCCCGACAGCACGGCGAGCGCGACCTTCGGACCGATACCGCTGATGCTGATCAACCGCTCGAAGAGCTGCTGCTCGAGCGCGGTCGCAAATCCGAACAGCTGAATCGCATCCTCGCGCACGAGGGTGTGAATGCGCAGCGACACGGCTGCGCCGGGCTCGCCGATGTCATAGAACGTGGAAAGGGGGACGTGCACGTCGTAGCCGACGCCACCGACATCCACCGTGAGCCGCTGCAACTGCTTCTCGCGCAGCGTGCCGGTGAGATGCGCGATCATGGCGACGTCCGGCGCTGCGGCGGGCCGGGCTTGTAGTCGCGCCAACTGCGAATCGGTCGCGCCCCGGTGGCCGCCCCACCGCGCCCCGCCACTCGCTCCGCGCGCGCCGTCATCGACGTCGAGGTGTTCAGGTGACAGATCGCGATCGCCAGCGCGTCGGCCGCGTCGTGGGGCGTCGGGATCGCGTCGAGACCCAGCAGCAGCTTCACCATCTGCTGCATCTGCGCCTTCTCCGCCCGGCCGTACCCGACAATGGCGAGTTTGACGGCCGCCGGCGTGTACTCCACCACCGGCAGACCGGCCTCGACCGCCGCCAGCATGGCGACGCCACGCGCATGTCCGAGGAGCAGCGCGCTGCGGGCGTTCTTGGCGTGAAAGAGGTTTTCGATCACGACGCAATCGGGACGATGCGTCGTGATCAGTTGAGCGAGCGTGCGATGGATGGCGTGGAGCTTGTCGGGAAAGGTGGCGCCGGGGGCCGCCGTGATTGCGCCAAACGTGACCAGCGAGTGGCGCGAGCCGTCGCTGTCGACACAACCGTATCCGGTGCGGCCGGACCCGGGATCAATCCCGAACACCCTCACGCCAGCGAGGCCTCGATGTCCTTGTCGTCGAAGTCGGCGTTGGAGAACACGTTCTTCGTGTCTTCGTTGTCGTCGAGCGCATCGATCAACTTCAGCATCTGCTGCGCTTCTTTGCCCGTGAGTCGGATCGTGGTGGCCGGCACCATCGCGACCACCGCCTCAACCGGCTCGATGCCGAGCGCCTTCACGGCATCCAGGACCGCCGTGTGCAAATCGGGCGCCGAGACGATCTCCCATCCTGCGCCCTGGTCGGTCATGTCGTCGGCGCCCGCTTCGAGCACCGCGTTCATGAGCGTGTCTTCTTCGACTTTGCCCTTTTCGATCGAGATCGAGCTCTTCTTCTCGAACATGCGCGCCACGCTGTTCGCGTCGCCGAGCTTGCCGCCGTACTTCGTCAGCGTGTGCCGCATTTCACCGACCGTGCGATTCTTGTTGTCGGTGAGCGTCTCGATCATGATCGCCACGCCGCCAGGCCCGTAGGCTTCGTACGTGATCTCGTCGTACGACACGCCTTCCTCTTCACCCGTGCCACGGCGAATAGCGCGCTTGATGTTGTCCTGAGGCATGTTGACGGACTTGGCTTCCGCCACGATCGTGCGCAGCCGCGGATTCATCTCCGGGTCTCCGCCGCCGTTGCGGGCCGCAACCGTCAATTCCTTGATGATGCGCGTGAAGACTTTCCCGCGCTTGGCGTCAGCGGCGCCCTTCTTGTGCTTGATTGTGTGCCACTTGGAATGGCCGGACATCGTTAACTCTCCGAGAATCAGTTGGTTAGAGTGCCGTCTGATTGACGGCAGCGACCCAAAATCTTAACACGTAGCCTGTCGCCGACGGGCCAACAGCAGCCAGACATCGGCCCGCGGATCCCACTGGCCGCCTCGATAGTCGCCGAGCATGTGCTCCACGTCAAATCCCGCCTTCTCGAACCGCTTGACCATCGCCGGCACCGGCACGGTGCGAAACGCGAGCGCAAAACGCTTCGACGTCTTGGCCTTCCCGCGGGTCTCGACGAACTCCTGATCAAAAATCGTGACCCCGCGCCGCCGATCCTGCCGAACCGATTCGATCAACACCACCTTCGTGCCACGGGTGCCCCGGCCGCGAAGGCGCGTCTCCCGGTGGTACTCATCCCAGATTGGAAGGTCGGGCACCAGATCCGCCCCCAGAATGCCGCCCGGCTTCAGCACGCGTGCGGCCTCCTTCAACACGCCCATCAGCGCGCGCTCGCTGGTCAGTGACTGCAGCATCCCGTAGGGCGCGATGACCAGCGAAAACGACGCATCCGGAAACGGCAGTTCGCGGATATCGCCGCGCAGCAGCGTCGGCCGCTTCGCGGTGGGCACGCGGCGGCGCTTGGCGACGGCCCGCGCAAGCATCGGCGCGGACCGGTCGATCCCGACCAGCCGTTTGCCAACAATGCGGGCCAGCGGCAGCGCGAGCCGCCCGGTGCCGGCCCCCAGTTCGAGCACGCGACCTCGGGTGCGCCGTACCATCCCCTGCCAGAACGACACGTCGCTGCGGCCAACGGTCTGCGCATTCTCCCAGTCATAGAACGCCGCGTAGCTATCCCATCCATCGGCGCCATCTGGCACCACCGGGATCTTCTTCTTCACCTTCTTCATGCATGCCCCAACGTGCCGGCGCGCTTCGCGTGCGTCACCGCGGCACTGAATAGCCAAAGTCCAGCCGGAATTCCGATCACATCAAATCCAAACAAGGCGCCGAGATCGGGCGCGAGGCTCGACCACGTGGCGCCGCCGAGCACTGACGCCCGCATGGCGGCCAGAGCGTGAGTGGAGGGCAGCAACGCCGAGGCCACTCCGAGCCACGACGGCAGGACACTCGTGGGGTACAACACCCCCGACAACAACCACGTGGCGGTGCCGACGGCCCAGAGCACGGGATCGCCACGTTTGAACACGAGGGCAAACGACGCGGACACCAGCCCCATGATGCACACGCTCGCCACCGCCAGCACGAACGTCAGGAGCATGCCCGTGACATGCACGGCGGCGAAGGGCACGCCCAGCGCCGCGGCGGCGAGCATGAATACGGCGAAGTCGATGGCGGCCCGCACAAACGGATACGCCATCGACAGGAGCATCAGCCGCGCCGGCGCCAGGGGCAGGCCAAGAAGCGCCTTGACGGTGCCGGCCTGTTGCGAACTGCGCACGCCGAGGGCCAGGCACACGAGCGCCGTCGTGAGGCTGTCGGTCAGCGCGATTCCAACCAGCAGAAATGACAGCGGCGCATAGCCGTCTGGCCGATGATCGCCGAACACGCCCGCCAGGAACGAGTACGACACGAGCACCACGACGGCGTCGAGCAACCCGATCGCAAACGCCACGGGATAGCGAACATCGGTCAGAAAATCCCGGCGAGTCACGGCGCGAAGCTGATCGAGCCACATCATGGCAGTCGCACCACATCGTCGGCGTACGACGCCACGCCGGCCGCGTCGTGCGTGGCCACCAGGACGCTGACACCGCGTTCGCGTGACGCATCACGGATCAACGCCCAGGTCGCAGCCTGGGCATCGGCATCGAGGCTGCGCGTCGGTTCGTCGAGCAGCCACACCGGCACGTCGCGCATCAGCGCGCGCGCCAGATTCAACCGCTGCAGCTGTCCGTCGGAATAGGTGCGCGTCTCGCGGGAGAGCACGTCGTGGGTCAGGCCAACACGCGCCGTCGCATCGGCGAGGCGCGTCGGTCGAACCAAGGGTCCGACGCCGGCCAGAGCAGAAAAGCACTCCAGGTTCTCCCGGCCGGTCAACCGCGGCCAGAACGAGGCGCCTCCCGCTGGACAGTACGCGACGTGTTGCCGGACCACTTGGGGAGACTGACGGACGCTGGCGCCGCACACACGGACGTCCCCCGAGGTCGGGAGCAGCAACGTGGCCACGATATCGAGCGCTGTGGTTTTGCCCGTGCCATTGGCGCCGGTGATCGCCACGACGGCACCGGGTGGAACAGTGAAGGAAATATCCTGAAGGGCGGTCACCACAGGACCGGGCCGCACACGCGGCGCAAACACTCGGGTGAGCCCGAGAACTTCTACGGCCGGTGTCGACACGGAGCAGTGCGACGGACTAGAGACAGGTGGATCTACGGCTGGAGCTACCGTCCGTCTTGGCGCCGGTGGCGCCCTGAGTGAGTTTGCCGATCGGACCGTACGCGGTCAGCGACGGCCGGGTCCACGTGCGACGGACCTTGTCACTGGCTGGGCGCTCCTGTTGTTGCTCTTCTCGACGGTCTTCGGTCACGGCATCCTCCACGAACGGGTTTGTCACATTCTACACAAGACGGCCGCGGCCGCCGCCGACGGGTGCTGCCGCGCGCCGGCCACCATGGGCACGTCGGCCGCCAGCGCGCTGATCGCGTCGAACTGCCAGCGAGACTCCCGCGGATCGCGGACGTCGAGCCGAAACAGTTCGGAGGCCAGCGCCATGACGGCGTCGCGCCCGCGCAGCGCACCGCTCCGCACGGGTTCGTCAGGCCGCGTCAAACTCACCACGCGCGTCAGGGGCAGCAGACGTGTTTCGAACTGCAGCGATGGATGCAGCGCGCCAACCCGGCGCTTGTCCGTGAAGTGCGCCATCCCGCTGCCGGAGCCGCGCGGCCAGCCAAGCAAGTCGAGCGTCTGCGGCCACAAACGCACGCCGGAGTCACACGGCACAGCCACCCAGCGCGTCGAGGCGTCGGCGCCGTCGCGCCGCAGCACCAGGCAATCGTCGGTCACAACCAACGCCCCGGCCGCCGCGCATGCGGCGGCCATCGTCGACTTGCCGGCCCCCGAACGACCGATGAACGCCGTGACGTGGCCGTTCCAACTGATCGCGCTCGCATGCAACACCAGCCGGCCGCGGCGGCTGAGCACCAGGGGCAGCACTTGATTCAACAGGAGATGGCGCGTGGTCGCCGGGGGTGTGCCGTGCGCCGGCCGCACGATCACGCGCGCCGCGTCGCGCGACACGTGGAACTGCGTGTGTTCCGCAAATGTGAGCTCGTACCCGTCGGTGGTCTCGGCAAAGGTCAGCCACTCGCCCCCCGACGGCGTGGTCCACGCGGCAAACGCCGGATGTTCCTCACCCAATCCAGCGGGCCGCCACGACACCTCGACCTCGGGCGTCGCGTCACCGGCGTCCCGCAGCTCAGGGAGCGGCTCATCGCTCGAAAGAATCAAATCGCTGAACAGATACCGCAACGACAGAACCCGTCAGTCTCGCAGCGGCGTATCCGCGTAGCGGCTGACCACTTCCGCAACAAAGATTTGCGCGCTCGCCTCGGTGGCAAACAGCGCGCGATGCCGATCGAAGACTTCGCGCTCGATGTCGCGCACCGTGCGGTGGCCTTCGCACAACAGCAGGACCGTGCCCCGCGCCGCCGCCCAGGCGTTGAGGGTCGGCGTCGCATCTTCGGCCGCGCCGGTCAGGTCTTGCCGCACGATCAGCATGCCCTTCATGGTGGACTGCCGGCACGCGGCCAGCGGCTCGGCACCGCGACGGCAGGTCACGGACCAGGTCACGATGAAATCGACGGGCCGGATCACCAGCGACACGTGCACGGTGTCGCCGGTCTGCACATCCACCGGCGTCTCCATCGGCAGAAACGCGTTCCGTCGCGAAATGCGATCTGGCGCGCCGGGCGCGTTGGTCATGATCACGTGCGGCGACAACTCTGCGGAGAACCACGCCGCCACACCGTGCAGCCGCCCCGGCCGCGCCACGGTAAACGTGGCGTCGCCGCGAACCATCGCGGCATCCCCCGAGCGGTAGTCGCACGTCACCGCGGCGGCCCCGGGGGCGAGCAGGTCCGTGGTTTCGAACCGGTGCGGATACCCGGTATTCGCCGCGGGCTCGCGTACTGCCGACATGTCAAACCCGGCGACGTCACGCCCCCAGAAATCCACGTGCGCGTAGAGGTCGTGGTGCTCGACCGGCGCCACCCACGTGTGCATCACAGCGGGCATGAGCGCTCCGCCGGGACGCAGCCATCGTTCGCGGGTGTCGATCAGCGCAGCCGAACCGCCAGACAGAAATCCGAGGCGGCCGATGATGTCGGAAACGATGACGTCCACGCGTTCAGGGAGCGAGACGCGGGATGAATGGCCGTCGATGAACGTCATCCGATCAGCCACGCCGCAGTCGCGCGCGACCTTGCGCGCCGGCCCGGTCATGCCGCTGTCGTCGATGCAATACACGCGCGACGCGCCGGCGCGACAGGCCAGCAGACCGAGGATGCTGGTGCCGGACCCAAGATCCGCGACGACCATCCCCGGCCGCACCACATCGGCGATCGCGCGAGTGAACGCATCGATCCGCGCGCGATCCTGCAAGAACTGCCGGTGTTCGTCGATCAGCAGTGACATGGGCTGATTATGTCCCACCCTCGACGCTGCGCAGCCACACCTCAACCGCCACGGCGCTCCACACATAGAGATCGCGCGGCCCCGGAACGCGCGTCGCGGCCGATTCACTCAGCTCCGCGCAGGCGGCGCGCATCCATCCACCGTCCACCCAGCCCAGATCCGCCACGCGCAGTTGATCGAGCGACACGCCGGCGATCGCGGCGCGCACGGCGTGCGCGAGGAGCAACGTCGAGTCGCCCTTGTCGGTGCGTGCCGCAATCGTCGCAGGAAGGCGTGTGCCCATCGCCTCCCGCAGAATGTGGCGCGTGCGCCCGTTCCGGAACCGCAGGTCGTCCGGCAGCGTGATGACAAACTCAACGAGGCGCCGATCGAAGAACGGATGGCGCGCGTCCACACCGGCATCGTCGGTCGAACGAAACAGCGCCTCGCGCGCCAACAGGCCTTCGGCACTGACCAGTTGCGCGAGCGCGTCGCGCAAAACCGGATCGCGGTCGGACAAGGGATAGCCCGGCGCGGCTCGCAACCTCGCCGCCAAGTCCACGTCGGCGGCAAAAGAATCGCGGACCCACGACGGCCACGGACGCGCCGGGTTGAGCGCGCGAATCGTCCGCTTCACACTTTCCGGCAGCGCTGCTGCGGCCACACGACGCAACATCGGCCGCCATTCCGCTTCAAGTCCCTCCTGCCCCACCGCGTCTCGCGCAAACCGCCACGCGTCCCCGAAGTGCCCGGCACGCACAAGGGCAGGTAGGCGCGCGACCGTGCCGGTCAGCCACTGATCGCCGCCCAGGCCGGTGAGCAACACCCGATGCCCATCGGCCGCCGCCGCGCGGGCCATCGGCCAACGCACCAGATCGGCGTTCGGCCAATCGGGCAGATCCCCATGTTCGCGCATCACCCGCAGGACGTCGTCACATCCGGTGGCGCGGGGATCATGGCGAAATGACCTCGCGTGCACGGCCGCGACCATCGTGTCGATGAATTCGCTTTCGTCGAGCCGCTCGCCGTCGGGCGCGCGCGTTGATCCCGGAAAGACGACAGAGTAGGTGTCAGGCGCCGTCCCAGCCAGTTCCGACGTCAGCGCAACAATTGACGATGAATCCAGCCCGCCGCTCAATTCCGCCGCAACGGACCCGCGCGCGCGCAACGACGCGCGAACGGCGGTCGTGAACCGCTCCGTGAATTCCTCGATCAGCTCGCGATCCCCCCGACGCGGCGGTAGCGATTGCGGCGGCATCCAATACTGCGTAGACGCGAACGACGAATCGCCAGGTGCCATCGACAGCGCGTGAGCCGGCGGCACCCGGCGAATCAGGTCAAAGGCTGTTTCGTCCTGCGAAACCAGCAGTCCACTCAGGTACTCGGCAAGGAAACCGGCGTTCGGACGGGCGTCGCGGGCCGGGCCGGCACGCAGCACGCGAATGTCGGTTGACCACATCACGCGCTCACGGTCGCGCGCGTAGAACAGCGGGCGGTGGCCAATGGCGTCGCGGGCCAGCCAAAGACGCCGCTCGACACGGTCCCACGCCGCCACAACGAAGTCACCCACGCAATAGCGCAACCCTGCGGCACCGTCACGGCTCAGGGCCGCGGCCAGGAGGGCGCCATCGCCGGCATCGGCCGCGAGTCGATAGCGGCCGATCAGTTCATCACGATTGTCGATCCGACCGGAGTACGACACCACGAAGCGGCGGTCGTGGCAAATGAGGGGTTGCCGCTCGTCAACCGATTCCGGCGTGGTCCATCGGTACTGCCAGCGAAAGGCCAGCGGACCTTCAGCGTAGCCGCCGTCCTGATCCCATCCGCCGGCAGGTGCGACACCCGCACACACCAGTTCGTCAACCGCGCCGGGTGCGCCGTCGAGGTGCAGGACTCCCGCGAACACGCTCACGGCGCCTCAGGCGCGCACGGTCACGAGTGCTTGTTCCAAAAGCTGATGGATCAGCGCTGTCAGGTCGGCTTTCGCTGTCGGCCGGTCGACATCAAACTCAGCCAACACCCGGTCTTGCAGGGTGGCGAGGCTCACGCCGGCGTCGCCCTCCTGCTGAAGCAGCATCCACACGCGGGATCCCACCTCATCCAGGCCGAAATACTGGCCCGTCACCACGTTCAGCAGGACGATTTCTCCGTCGACGTCCCGCCAGACGACGTCCGGGTGCACCAGAATCTGTCCTGCGAGGTCGGGATTGGCATCCATATCTGTGGAATCCGGGTCTTAACAGCCGAGGTATTGGGAAAAGCCCAATTGGCCGAAAAGTTGCACTGATTGTAAAGAAGGCTCCATCTGGGGTCAAACGCATCAAGCAAAGTATGTTGACGTACGATGAGCGGTCGTTATATGACAGTAAGTGACATGAAGATCAAAATGGCCATTTTGGCCCTGTCAGCTATTTTTGCGGCCTCCAGCATTGGGGTACATGCCCAAGGCGGGAGCGCGGTGGCTGCTGGCGCACGTCTGGCCACACCGTCACCGACAGGTTCAATGAGCGCCTTGACGAAGGCCACGTCGGCGGCGCGTTCATCGCGCGCGGCCGCGCTGGCAGGAAAAGGTCTAACCGCCGGCACCGGCACGTCGGTCGGGAATTCCACGCAGATCATGGGCTATCTCTGGACGTCGAACAATGGCGCGGTGACCAACGCCAGCGTGCAGATCCGCAACACCGTGACCAATACCGTCGAGCGTGTGGCGACCACCAACGCCGCCGGCGAGTTCATCTTTCAGAACGTCACGCCAGGTGAGTACGTGATCGAGTACGTGATCGAGTACGTGAGCGATCTCACGAGCCGGATCGCGGCGATCGGGCATCCGTTCACCGTATCGCCTGGTGAAACGGTCGCAACGTTTGTGCGCCTGACCAACGGCCTGCCGATGTTGCTTCCGAACGAACTCTCGAATCTCACGAGCAACGTGGCCACACAGGCGTTGGCCTCTGCCGCCACCGAGGGCGTCACCGCTCTGGCCACGCCGCTCGTGTCTGTGGTGCCGACCGGCGGCAATCCTCCCGCCCCACCGCCCGTTGTGAGCGCCATTAAGTAGGCCGTCCATGTTCAGCAACAAGACCCCCGTCACGATCGAGCCACCCGCACCCGCCATGCCTGTATCCGGCGTGCCGGGTGGACCTGGCAGCTATGGGGAATCCGAAGTTCATCTGCTCGACCGTCTGAGTGTTCTCTACCGGTATCGCCACATCGTGATCGCTGTGGTCACCGTCATGGTGATCGGTGGTGCGGTGCAGACCTACACCACGACGAAGGAATACAAGACGGGCGCGGTGGTGCAGATCGACCCGGATCGTCCGGCCATCCAGGGCATCGCCCAGGGCATGTTCTCGCCCGACGACGACATGTACGCCTTCGAAACAGAATTGACCAACCTGCGCAGCCACATGCTCGCGCTGCGCGTTGCGCGCAAACTGAACCTGGCCAACAACCGCGAGTTCAACGGCGAGGAGGCACAGCCGACCGGCCTCGGTGATGCACTGCTGTCGCTGCGACAGCGTTTGCTGACGCCGGTGCTGTCGTTGTTCAAGGGCGCGCCCGACGCGGCGGCCACAGACGCCACCAAGGCCGCCAAGGAAGTCGCGGCCCCGCTCCCGGGCGCCGAACTTGATGAGACGCCGGAGGAAGCGGCGCGTGTCAACCTGCTGATGAGCCGCGTGGTCGTAAATCGCCGAATCGGCACGCGACAGGTCGACATCGAAGTGTCGTCACGCTACCCGCAGTTTGCCGCCGACGCGGCCAACGCATTCGTCGACGAGTATGTCGTGGCCAACCTGGAACGCAAGACGAAGGCCATTCAGGACAAGAAAGCTCTCTACGAAAAGCAGAAGACCCGTTTGACCGAACAGGTCGCTCAGCAAACAAAGATGTTCCTCGAGGCGTCGCAAAAGACGCCCGCCGGCGCCTACATCGAGTCCAGCGTGCTGGCGACCCAGGTGAGCGCGGCGCGCAACGTCCTGACTCAGGCGCAGGACCAGACGGCTCGGGCCAAGTCGGAGTATGACCGCCTGAAGCAGGTCAATCTGAAGGATGCGGACGTGGCGCTCGAAGCCGCCAAGACCGTGCCCGGTCTCTCGACCGACACGGTCGTCGTCAGCTATCTCAACCAGCTCGAGGAACAGGACAAAACCCGCAAGCGACTCAAGGCGAACCAGATCGGCGACCTCAATCCGAAGATCGTGGAGATCGACACCGAGGTGGGTTCAATCCGGCGACAGCTCGTGGCTCGCATGAACGGCCTCGTCGATACGGCACGGCTCAATTACGACGTCGCGCGCAACAGCGAAGACCGGTTCAAGATCGCATTCGAGACGGCAGACAGCACGGCGGCGGATCAGGCCAACCAAGGCATCACCCTGCAGATCTGGCAGGACAACATCAAGGGCATGCGGGAGCTGCTCGACAGCGCCACCAAACTGGCCGACGAAGCGGGCGTTGAGGCCAGCGCGACGAGCAACAACGTGCGCAAGTCCGACCCGGCGCAGGTGCGGACGAGCCCCTTCAAGCCCGATGCCGCAAAGAACATGCTGATGGCCCTGCTCATCGGCTTTGTGATGGCCCTCGGCCTGGCCTTCGGCCTCGACTACCTTGATGACACCGTCAAGACGCCGGAAGACATCACGCGAAAGCTCCACGTGCCGTTCCTCGGACTCGTCCCGGCCGTGCGCGGCGAGAAGCAGCCCGTGCTCTCCGGTCCGGTCCCCCACGACTTCGGCGAGTCGTATCGCGCGCTCCGCACATCACTGGTGTTCACCAGCGGCGGCGAATCGACGCGCGTGATCACGGTGACGAGTGCCCAACCGCTCGAGGGTAAGACGACGACGGCGTGCAATCTGGCCATGGTGCTGGCATTTGGCGGATCGCGCGTGCTGTTGATGGACGCGGACATGCGTCGCCCCGGCGTGCACAAGGCGCTGAAAATGAACAACACGGTCGGCCTGTCGCACCTGCTCGTGGGGCAGGCGCGCGTGCGCGAAGCGATTCAGCGCACCAGCGACCCGAATTTCTGCGTCATGACGGCGGGTCGCACGCCGCCGAATCCGTCGGAACTGCTCTCCTCTGAGCGGATGCGCCAGTTGATCGCGAATCTGAAGCAGGGGCCGTTCGACTGGGTCGTGATCGACACGCCACCCGTTCTGGCCGTCACGGACGCCGTGATTCTCACGCCGCTCGTCGATGGCGTGACGTTTGTCGTCGGCGCCGAGATGACGCGTCGGCGCCTCGCAGAGCGTGCGGTGCACATGATCATGGCCAGCCGGCCGAAAGTGGTGGGCGCCGTGCTGAACCGTGTGAACTTCGACCGCAACAAATACTATTATTCGCGTTACTACGGCTACCAGTACAAGAGCTACTACGGCACACACACCAGCAGCACCAAAGAGTCGGCGACCAAGGCCTGAGCGTTCCCGCGTGATCAGCGCGGCGGGCGCCGTGCTGATTCTGGCGTGGACGCTGTTTGCCTTTGGCGCGGTCTACCCGTGGGCCAGTCGTCCCGCCGCGGCGGCGACTCTGCTCCTCTTTCTTTTCTCACGCCCCACGCTCTTTCGGGACAGCACCTGGATCGTCGACGGATCCATCGTGGCGCTGCTCGCCTACGGGTGGCTGCAGTACGTGCCGCTTCCGGGAGGGCTCGTCAACGCACTGTCGCCGGCCAGCATCGCGTTTCACCAGACGCTGAGCCTGACCGCGTTCGATCCGGCCGCGTGGCGGCCGCTGTCGCTGGCGCCGTCAGCCAGCCTCGACGCGCTGATCAACCTCACTGCGGCAGCGCTCTTCTACTGGACGATCCGCGAGTCAAGCGGACATGCCGGCGCACGCATCATCACGCGTTCGCTCGCGCTGATGGGCGCCCTGGCCGTCCTGCTGGCCGTTTTACAGCCTGCGCTGTTCCCAAACGGCAAGGTCTACGGATTCTGGTCGCCCATCTACATCGAAGCGCACCCGGTCGGTCCGATCATCAGCCGCAATCACTTTGCATCGTGGATGTTGCTCGCCGCACCGATCACCGTCGGCTATCTGCTGACGCACGCTCGCACCTATTGGGTGGGGTCCACGCGAACGAAAGTCAGTATCCGGATACTGAGCGACACGCGCGCCCTGTGGGTCGCGACGTGCGCCGTGCTGATGGTCACCGGCGTGATCTTCTCGCAGTCGCGCGCCGGACTGACCGGGCTCTCCGTCGCCTCGCTGGTGGGCATGATCGGCAGCCGGCGGCACCTCGGTCGCCGTGGACGCGCGGGGTTGCTGGCCGCGTCACTCCTGCTCGGCAGCGCGGCGTGGTTGGTTGCGAATCCGGCGACCGGCGTGCTGCGCCGCATTCAAGCGTCGCAGCACGACGACTGGGGAGGCCGGCCCGCCATCTGGCGCGCAACGACCGACATGGCGAGTCAGTACCGGTTGACGGGCGTGGGACTTGGGGCCTACGAAGGCGCGATGCCGGTGTATCAAGAGCCGCCCGTCACGATTCTCTTCAACCACGCGCACAGCCAGTATCTGCAGTGGTGGGCTGAAGGGGGACTGATCGGCCTGCTGATCGCGATCCCGCTCTTCGTGGCGGGCTTTCGTCTGTTCGCGCGTCGGCACAAGCGGGACCTCGGCGCGCTGGTGCACCTGCGCGAGGGCGCGCTCGCCGGAATCGTGGGCCTCACGGTCCAGAGTGTGTGGGAAACTCCTCTGGTGACACCCGCGATCCTGTGGCTCCTCGCCGCTGCCGCAGCGCTCGCCACCGAGCGGCCGCCCTCGCATGATTCGGACGGAGGGCGTCGCTGATGTCGTTGCGCGTCGCGTTCGATATCGACGGCGTCCTCGCCGACTTCCGAACCGCCTTTCAGCAGGCCGCCACCGAGGCGGGCGTGGACACGCGCGCGGCCGGCTCGTCTCCCTCGAACGATCCGCTGTCCTCACGCGACGTCAAGGCGATCTGGGACTACGTCAAGCGCACACCGAACTGGTGGACGCGCCTCGAACCGTACGAGCCGGCCCAGCTGGTGCGCCTCTACGAACTCGCGCGACGCTGGAAATGGGAGGTCGTGTTCATGACGCGGCGTCCCTCCACCGACGGGGATCCCGTGCAGTTTCAGACACAGTGGTGGATCGAACAGCACGGGTTCTACTACCCCGCGGTCGTCACCGTGCCCGGGTCACGCGGTGAGTTGGCCAACGCCCTGCGCTTGGATGTGATCGTCGACGACCAGTTGAT
The DNA here is from genome assembly GCA_964355365.1 of uncultured Solibacteraceae bacterium. Taxonomy (GTDB): domain Bacteria; phylum Acidobacteriota; class Vicinamibacteria; order Vicinamibacterales; family SCN-69-37; genus SCUN01. Next base: position 24,097 of record CAYHEX010000008.1, read on the forward strand.
GAACTGTGTGGACGTGGTGGGAGGCTCCACCGCCAAAGCCCTGTTGTTACTCCGCGATGCGCAGGATGCGGCCACGCAGGATCACGCCGTCAGCCGCGGCATCGGGGTGGTGGCGTCTCTGGAAGAAGCCATCGACGTGCTCGAGCACCTGCACGAATCGGCCGGCGAGCGGCGGGGACGTCTGCAACGGCTCGCCGACTGGTTCGGCGGTGCGCGCAAGGTGGAGGCCGCACTGCCACCCACGCCTGACAAGGGCCGTGTACATCTACGGACCGAGTAGCGCCTCACGCCCCCACCGCAACGGCCCGGTCAGTATCCGCTTGAGATAGCGCCACGGGAGATTGCGCGACGTGGCGCCGGGTTGGCGCAACATGAAGTCCCTCGGCGGAAACAGGTGCTCCGCAACCAGCCGCGCGCGATCGCGCCACGATTTCAACGCACCGAGATCCAGCCACAGATCACCGGCCGGTCCGCGTCCCGCCACCAGAAACACGCGGCTCGCCTCGGCCGCGCCCGCGGCGCCGAGTGCGGCCATCACGTCATCGGCCAACGCGCCCGCGCGACCGCCCCACGTGTCGCGCGCGGTCCCGAGTTCCTGCGCGCAGATCACCGCGAGGCCGTGCGCCGACGCGCGCGCGACCAACTGCGCCACATCCTCGGCCGTGCACGCCGCGGCCTGCAGCGCGACATCGTGGCTCCAGATCAACCTGGCGTCGCGCGAATGATGGGCGACGCGATGCACGCAGGAGAAGATCAGGGCATCCGCGGGATCGAGTTGCCAGGCCAGCGGACCGGCAAACGGCGCCGGCACGGCGTGCGCGAGGCCGTGCGCCGCGGGAAAGTGCTCGGCGAAGAACGCGCGGTTGGTGAACTCCACGTGCACGTCCACCATCTGTGTTGCATCAGGAACCAACGCGCGCTCCCACAGGTCCTGCTGCATCAACCACGTACCGCTGACCAGATCGCCGGGACCGTATCCGGCCGCCTGCAGCACACGGCCGGCCGCTGCGCGATCCGCGCGGGCCACCAGCAGATCGAGATCGGCGCGCGTACGGCACCACGGCTCTGGATACAGCGTGTAGGCCAACGCGCTGCCTTTGAGAATCACAGCGCGAATGCCGGCCCCGCCGAGCGCGTCCATCACGCGGCGCATCTCGGCCGAGCGCAGGCCTTCCTCCAGCATCAACCGCCGTCGTAGCGCGCTCAATTCGGGATGGAGTTCGGCCCCGGCCCGGTGCGCCAGGAGCCCGGCAACGCCGTGCCGCTCGGCCTCGGCGATCAACGGCAACACGCCGCCGGCCCGCACACGCGCGGAGAGCGCTGCTGCGTTGCGGAGCAGGTCTTTCACTTCAGCTCCAGATGGAGCTGAGCACGGCTTTACGTACGGAGGGGTGTCGCAGGAGGGCGAGTGCGGCGCGCCGGTGCCAGTTGAAATCGGCGGTTTCCTTGAGCAGTGGCATGATGCCGTCCACGCGCGCCACCTCGATCAGAGCCTGGATCCCGCGGTCGCCGATCCGCGTCGCCAGCGCGCGGAACGCCAGACCGGCGCGGATATCCGGCCCGAGGCGCGCGCGCCAGCCATCCTCGCAGGAGCGCATGTCGCGCTCGCCGAGTCGATCGCATCGCAGCGCCTGGTCGAGCGCGTCGGCCGCCAGGGCCCCACTGAGAATGCTGTAGTAGATGCCGCCGCCGGTGGTCGGCTTCACCAACCCCGCGGCGTCGCCAACGGCCACGACGCGCTCAGCGACGGTACGCTTCACTGGGCCGAGCGGCAACATCTTGAGCCGCGGTTGCGGCACGGTCGCCGGATCGATGCCCGACTCGGCGGCCATCTGCCGCGTGAACGCCTCAAACCGATGCGCGGCGTCCGTGTCGCAGAACAGGCCGAGCCGCGCGAACGGCCGGCCCTCGCGCAGGAACGGCACCGCCCACGCAAACCCACCGGGCGCCAGATCGCGTCCCAGCCGGATATCGATTCGCGGCAGCACCGGAAACGGCATCTCGATCTGCGCGGTCTGCACAAATGCTCGCGGCACACCGAGACCCAATTCGCGATTGAACCGGTAGTTGGCGCCACACGCCAGTACGCAGGCGCGCGCGCGCACCGGCGAGGCGTCGCCGCGAACGCGGATAGTCACGCCCGACGCATCGACCGACAATCCATCGACGCGCGCCTGTGTCCGGATCTCGGCACCGCGATCCTGCGCACGCACCGCCAGCGCGCCGTCGAATACACCCCGGTCGATGATCGCCGCCTTGATCCGATCGGTTTCTACGCACACCGGCTCGCCATGCCCGTAGCGGAATGACGCCGCTCCGGTCACCGCGAGGATGGCCTGGCGCGGGAGATCCAACTCGTCGAACGCCTCGACACCGAGCACACCGGTACAGTGCACGGGGCGCCCGACTTCGCCATGCTCTTCAAGGACGAGCACGTCGTGCCCATGGCCCGCCAAAGTGGCGGCCGTGGTCAGTCCGGCGGGGCCGGCACCGATGATGACGACATCGTGCATCGCTGAAGAGTTGGTCACGTCCTGCGTTGGCCTCGGGATTCCCATGCTCCAGACAAGCTGATCCAGAACGACAACATCACCAGACGAAGATCGAGCGCGAGAGACTGATGGCGAATGTAGAGCCTATCGTAGCGGAATTTCTGACGCCGGGGTAGGTTGCGACCGGCGTAGATCTGCGCCACACCGGTCAGGCCCGGGCGAACTGACGAGCGGACCGCAAACCCGGGCACCTCCTCCAAATGCTCGAACACGCCCGGGCCATGCGCCTCGATCTCGCCCGGCCGAAGGGCCCTCGGCCCGACCACACTCATGTCACCGATCAGAATGCTCCACAACTGGGGCAACTCGTCGAGCGCTGTGGCGCGCATCCACCGACCGACGCGTGTGACTCTGGGATCGTTGGAGACGGCCTGACGGGCGCCCCGCCGCTCCGCATCCACGCTCATCGAGCGGAACTTCAGCACATCAAACACACGCCCGTTCAGGCCCGATCGGTCCTGTCGAAAGAACACCGGTCCGCCATCGTGCAGCTTCACGGCCGCGGCGAGCACGAGCCACACCGGCGACGACACGAGCAGCCCTGCCAGCGCGAAGCCGACATCGAAACCGCGCTTCACGAGCGATCCGGCAATCGCCGCGCCGCGCTCGCTGATCGTCGTCGGCTCCATCACCGCCAGAACCGCGCGAGCGACAACCAGCCGCACCGCACCCAAATGCCGGCAAACACGGCCAAGTCCTTCAGCCAGAACCGCCGAAAGGTCTTCGTGTACCAGCGCCACATGCTGCGATGCCGCGCCACCAACATGCTGACCGGCGCCTGTTCTGAACTCCCGCCGATGTGATGCTCCACGCTGAACGCCGGATGGAAGTGCACCGTCCAGCCGGCCTTCGAGGCGCGATAACAGAAATCAACATCCTCGAAGTACATGAAGTACCCCTCGTCGAGGCCACGCAGTTGATCACTGACGGCGCGTCGATGCAGCAAACACGCACCGGAGACCCAGTCGACCGTCGCGACGCGGTCGTACGACAGGTCCGAGCGAAGAAATTCGCGCGAAAACGGATTGCCAGGCCAGAGCCGCGTCAGGAGTGAGTAGCGCGCGCCGATCACCGAGCCGTACGACGGGAACGTGCGCACGGAGCGCTGAACGCTGCCGCCGGGATCCAGGATGCGTCCGCCGATGATGCCGGCGTTCGGATGGCCGTGCATCCACGCCAACAGCTCGCGCATGCCACGCCCGGCCCCGGGGAGCAATCGCGAGTCTGGGTTGAGCCACAACACGTCACGGCCCGACGAATGCCGCAACCCGAGATTCACGCCATGCGCGAATCCTCCATTGCGGTCGCTCTCGACGACACGCGCCCACGGGTGTGCGGACCGCACGGCCGCCACCGTGCCGTCTGCCGAACGATTGTCGACCACGCACACCTCGACGGCCAGGTCGCCGAAGCCGTCAACCGCATCCATCGCGTCACGCAGCGACTGCAGGCACGCGTCGATGAATGCGTGTGAGTTGTAGGTGACGATGACGATTGAAAGATCCATCAGCCGCGAGCCATCCGTGCGATCACGTACGGAGCCCAGAGCCGGGACCAGTGGAGCCGCCCCGCAAGGAATCGATCGATCAACGCCTGATGACCGCCGGCCTCGAGTCGCGGCCGAAGATCGCGCCACCTCGCGGGCACGCGCGCCGACAAGGCCTCGCGCATCCACCGGCTCATCGGCAGGACAAATCCCTGTTTACGCTCTCCGGCAGCGCCCGGGCGCGTCAACTCCGGCAGTGCCGCAAACAACGCGGCCTTGAACGACCGTGCCTGACCGCGCGGCCATTCGCCGACGGCCGCAACCGCTTCAAGCAACACGTGGTCCACTAGGGGCGTCCGCAGTTCCAGCGCGCAGCACATCGTGAAGGCGTCGGCGTCTCGCAGGAGTTGTCGCTGCAGAAACTCACGGACCTCGAGGTAGCGAATCAGCGCGAATGGCGTGGCGCCGCTCGCCAGCGACGGCAACCGTTCCCCGGGCATGGCCCCGCCTGCGCGGACGGGCGTCACCGCGCGGTACTGCCACCACACGTTGGCGACGTCGGGCGGGCCATCGGCGACCGCCCGAATCTTGTCGGCGGCGCTGCCGGCCAGCAACGACGCCGCACCACCCAGGCCGGCGCGACCGAGGGGCGTGATCGCTCGAAGCCACCCAGACAGCAGCGGCACACGGTGGAAACTCGGATACCCGCCGAGCACTTCGTCTCCGCCGACGCCTGACATCACGACCCGAACGCCGGCCTGTCGGGCCGCGCGCGCCACGATGAACGTGTTCAGCCCATCCACGGTCGGTTCCGCCATCGCGGCGAAGAATGCATCCAGCGTCTGATCGAGGTCCAGGTCACCCACGCGCAGTTCCGTGTGGTCGCCGCCGAACTGCCGAGCCGCCTGCCGCGCACCGTCGGCTTCATCGAGCGCGTCATCGCCCATCGTGACGGTGAATGTCCGGATCGGCCCGGCGCCGATGTCACGCACCGTCGCGAGCAGGGCCGCGCTGTCGAGTCCGCCGCTGAGAAAGAGGCCCACCGGCACGTCGCTGACCAGATGCGCCTTGACCGACGCAGCGAGCGCCTCGCGGAACACACCCGCGACCTGTGCCACCGTCGACGCCGGTCGCGGCGTCAGCAAGACCTCCGCGAGCGACCAGTACGAATGACGCGTGACGCCTCGCGCATCGATCACCACGGCTTCGCCGGGCGCCACCACCTGCACGCCCTGCCAGAACGACGCATCGTCAGCCACCGAGCCGCGGGCCAGCACAATGTCTCGCTGAGTCGGCTCCGACCGCAGCGTCAACTCGCCGGCGGCGGCCAGGGCAGCCGGCTCGGACGCAAAACACCAGCGGCCCGGCTGTGATTCGGCGAACACGATCGGCTTGATGCCGAATCGGTCACGCGCCAGGATCAGACGCTCTGCGCGCTCATCCCACCACGCGAAAGCAAACATGCCGCGCAGCATCGGCAACGCCTGGAGATCACGCGCGGCCAGTAGCGCCAGGAGCACTTCGGTATCCGACGCCGTGCGAATCCCCGTGCCGGTTGACACCAGGCCATCACGCAGTTCGCGATAGTTGTAGAGTTCGCCGTTGTAGACGATCCACGACCCGGCGTCGCCGGTCGACATCGGCTGATGTCCCCCTTCGCTGAGGTCGATGATGGCCAGACGACGATGGACGAGACCGATGGCGGGCCGCGGCGACTGCGCGGCCGGTCGGGACCATGTGCGCGTGCCGGCCGCGGACACGTCGGTGATGTCGTCGCCCGCGAGGAGCGTTCGGCCCCATCCGTCCGGTCCGCGATGGGCCAGCGCGTGGTCCATGCGCTCGAGCGCCGCGGCCCATCCGGCATCGGGCCGCCCGGAGAAATCCGCAAATCCGCCGAGACCGCACATCGCTCAGGCCACCAGTTCCCGGTAGACCGCTTCGACGCCGGCAACGTACTGCACCGCGGTGTAGTGGCTGAGCACACGTTCGCGGGCACGGACGCCCATGCGAACGCACCGATCAGGATCGTGCAGCAGCGCAACGATCGCCCGCGCCATCGCCGCAGGATCGCGCGGCGGGACCAGATCGCCAGTGCGCCCATCCTGGACAATGTCGAGCGGCCCGCCATGCGCGGTGGCCACCACGGGCTTGCCGGTGGCCATCGCCTCGAGCACCACCAACCCAAACGGCTCCGGCTCGCGTGACGCCAGGACGAGAATGTCCAGCGCGCGATGCACGTCAGGCATCTCGCTGGGGCCGTAACGCCATCCGGAAAACCGCATGCGCTGCCCGAGCCCGAGTTCCCGCGCTCGCAACCTCAGAGCGTCTTCGTAGGATTCCTGGCCGACGATCGGGCCGCCGATCACCGCAAACGCCGCCTCATGGTCCGCCACCGCCACCAGTGCGGCCGCTTCGAGAAAATCGTCCACGCCCTTCCACGCGTCCAGGCGGCACACGATGCCCACGAGAGGCTGACCGGGCGCCACATGCAATTCGGCGCGCACACGCGTCCCGTCGCCGGGCGTGAACCGATCCGGTTCGACGCCGTTGGGCACACGCACGAGTTGCACCGGCCACAGACGCTCCGGGCCGTACATGCCGGCGATCGCGTTCGAGGTCACGATGATGCGATCCGACCACCAGCGCGCCATGGCCAATTCCACACGGCGCAACACGCCGGACTGCCACACGATTTCGCGGAAGTGCCAGACGTGTGGCACCCCGGCCACGCGGGCCGCGATCACGCCGTAGAGGTTGTGAATGGTGTTGGTGTGCACCAGAGAGACGTGCTCGCGCCGGATCAACCGCACGAGCGCCGCGATCGCGCGCGGGTAGTTCAGCACAAATCGCGCGAGATAGCCGGCGCCCTGACGCGACGTGAGCTTCATCAGGACGGGCATGATCTCCACGCGGGCACCGGCCGCGCGCAGCCGCGGCACGAGCGGCCCATCGGACGGCAGCACCACGATCACGGTGTAGCGATCGTGGTCCAGTCCCTCAACGAGACGCACGAGCGACACGTCGGATCCGCCGATCTCCGACGTCGTGTGCAAATACAGCACGGTCGTCATGCGCTCGCCCGGCCCACCGCCGCGTAGACCCGCTCGTAGGCTTCAGCCACGCGCGGCCACGCGTAGGCCTGCACCCGTTCGCGACCGATCGCGATGAACCGGGCGCGCGCGTCGGCGTCGCTGAGCACGGCGACCAGCGCGTCGCCCAACGCGCCGTCGCTCGCGATCACCCCGGCCCGGCCGTCGTCGAGCACATCGTTCGCACCGGGATTCGGCGTGGCCGCCGCCACAGTGCCGGCCGCCATCGCCTCCGCGTACGGTCGGCCAAAACCTTCGTACGCACTCGGCAAACACATCACCCACGCCCGCGCGAGCAGTGCCGCCAGCGACGCGTCGTCAGGCGTGCCGCAGTGCACCACCCCCGCGCCCGGTTCGGGTCGATCGGGACTCACGAGCCAGAGCTCTGCCGCCGGCACCGCGGGCCTGACCACACGCGAGAACACGTCAACCAGCCATCGCCCGCGCTTGCGGCTGTCAAGTTCACCGATGAAGAGGATGCTGGGCACGTCGCTTTTCGTCTCGGCCTGCGCAGCCGAGGCATAGCGCGCCACGTCGATGCCGTTCGGAATGACCGCGTGCATGCGCGGATAGTACCGTCCGGTCCCTGATGACACGGCGATCACACGATCGGCGCGCAGATCAGCCAGGAGTTCCATCGCGTAGAAGTAGAGGTGCAGCAGGAAGCGCTTCGGTGATCCGGCGCGGACACCGTTGAACCAGGCTTCGGCCAGCGCCGTGCCGTGCATCGTCCGGACCACCGGAGGACGTCCGCGGCGCGTCACCCATTGCTCGTCGCCTTGCGCGTGGATCACATCGAAGTCGCTGAAGTCACAGCGTCGCAGCGCCCAGGGAAACATGAAGGGAGACCAGCGGCTGTCGCGCACCACCACGTGCTCAACACGGTACCCAGCGCCATCGGGCGCTGGGTCCTGACTGAACACCGTGACATCGTGCCCTCGTTCGGTGAGCGCCTGTGCCAATCCGTGCGTAAAGTGCCCGACGCCGCCGCGCGAGCGGCTCGGCAGGAACCGCTGGATGATGGCAACCCTAAGCACGGCCCACGTGACGATAGAGCTCCAGCATGCGGCGCGCGGCCGTGCTCCACTCGAACTGTCCCGCGCGCACGAAGCCCGCGTCGATCAGCCGACGACGGCGCACGGGATTACCGAGCACCTCACCGAGGGCCTGCGAGAGCCCGGCCTCGTCCTCGGCGTCGGCCATGAGTGCGGCATCACCGACCACCTCGGGAATCGCGCCGCGATTGGACACCACCACCGGCGTGCCGCAGGCCATCGCTTCGAGCGGCGGCAATCCGAATCCCGCCAGCAGGGGCGCATACAACAATGCATCGGCCGCCTGGTAGTAGGCCGGAAGATCCACGTCGGCGACACGACCGACGAGTTTGATGCGATCCCCGAGCTCCAGCTCCGACACGAGCCGCATTTGATCCGGCGTAAACGGCAGGCCGATCTTGACCAGCGTGAGATCGATGCCCTGTCGCGCGATCACCGTGGCCACGACGCGGAGCATGCGCTCCACATTCATGTAGCCCTGAGTGTGCCCGGCCATCAGCACGACGTTCCCGTTGAAACCCAATCGCCTTCGAACCAACTGACGATCCGACGGCGGCCGAAACGCTTCGTCGATGCCCCAGGGAATGACGTGCAGGCGCTCCGGGGGCAGATCGACCAGTTCGAGCAGGTCCTTCTTGCCGGCCTCGCTGACGCAGACAATGGCGGCGGCGCGTCGCATCGCCCGCAGGCTGTGCCGGAGCGACATCCGTGTGCGCCAACTGACCCCCGGTACCTTCATGACCACCGCGTCGTGAAACGTCACGATGGTGCGCCCGGCCGGCAAGGTACGAGTGAGATGCCCGTATCCGTGATCGACGACGTGATTCACGTCGCCTGCGTGCGCCGGCGCATAGCGATCGTAGCGGACGTACTGATCCCAGTAGCGCGACCACCCGCCGTCCAGGCGCGGATTCGGCAGCGCCTCGCTGCGGATGGACTCGCCGGCCTTCAGGTAGGCGCCGACGCGACGCTGCAGCGCGTCGGCGTACCGCGTCATGCTCAGGCGATACGCGTCAGGAAATGCGCGAAACAACACGACGTTCATGCGACCGGCCCTCCCGGCCGCTGACGAATGACGCGCGCCGGATTGCCGACGGCGATCGCACCGGGCGGCACGTCATGCGTGACGACGCTGCCGGCGCCGATCACGGCACCGCGGCCGATCGTGACGCCATCCAGCACGATCACGCCGTTCCCGACCCACACGTCGTCCTCGACGACAATGCCCTCGCGCGTCACACCCTGCGACTGAATGGGCTGTGTGGGATCGTTGAATGCGTGGTTCTCTGCGAGCAAGTGCACGGCCGCCCCAAATGTCACGCGGGCGCCGAGGCGAATGCCGCCACCCGCGCCGAGAATCGCGCGCGGGCCGATATAGGTGCCGTCGCCAATCGTGAGTCCGACGCCGGGCTGATCGAGCGTGCTCGTCGCCTGAATCCAGGCGCCTTCGCGAATCCGCACGTCGTTGCCGATGCGGACGCCGGCGGTGGACAACCCACTCACGTAGCTGTCACTCCCGATGAATACATTGCGGCCCGCAAAAATGTGACGCGGAAACATCAGGCAGACACGTGCGCCGACAAACAACCGACCGCCGCAGGCGCCGAGCCGCCAGCCGCGCAGGACGCCGCGCACCCGCGACGGACCGCCGCGGTACCACAGGAACGTCAGCAACTCGAACCACGACACGGTCAGAGGCCCCGCCAGCATGACGGGACGCCCAAGGGCCTTGCGATAGACCGTGCTCTTCAAGTCGCTCATGACGGATCCGGCACCAGATCGTACACGGCGGCGACGGACGCCGTCATCACATCCGCATCGAAATACTGCAGGGCGCGACGCCGGCCCGCCTGCCCCATCGCGTCGGCGCGGCCCGGATCGTCGAGAATGTCGACCACGCTCTGCGCGAGCGCCGCGGCGTCACCGGGAGACACGAGACGGCCGGTTTCATGGTCGAGCACGATCTCTGCGGCGCCACCGTGACGGAAGGCGGCCACAGGACGCTCCTGCATCATGGCCTCGGCCATGACCAGTCCGAAGGGCTCCGGACGATCCGAACAGTGCACGACGACACGCGCCCGGCTCAGCCACGGCCGCGCGTCGTCGACGTGCCCGGTCAGCGTCAGCACACCCGACAGCCCCGCGTCGTTGATCTGCGCCCGCAACGCCGCCGCGTAGGCCGGCTCGAGTCCGAACAGCGTGCCGCCAACCAGCGCGAACCGCGTGTTCGGGCGCAGGCGATGAATATGCCGCGCCGCGGCCACAAAATGATGCGGCCCTTTCCAGTGCTGCAGTCGCCCGCACCACACCACGAGCGGGGTGTCAGCGGACTCAGGAACGGGCACGACGCGGTCATGGTCGACACCGTCAAAGATCGTGTGCTGGCGCGCCGACGGCACGCGGCCGCGCAGCGAGGCCCCGACCGACGCCGAAATGGCGATCGTTCGCGCGGCCGGCACGCGGAGCGCCAGGCGATGCAGCGCCCCGTCGAACGACCAGTGGGAATTGAAGAGATCGTGCACGTGGTAGATGATCGGCCACTGCAGCCGGCGTGCCGCCAGGCCGGCGTGGATCTGGGCCGAGACACCATGGGTGTGCACGAGGCGCACGTCAGCGCCGCGCAGACGCCGCGCGATCTCCACCACGACACGCGCGCCGTGGTCCAGCCGGCGTAGTCGGCCGAACACCGGCAGCGGACACACGGCGCGGCCCTCGTCCTGCCAACGGCGTAGCAGCGCGCCGTCCTCGGGCGCGGCCAGAATCGGCGCCACGCCGTGCGTCGGCAGCCGGTCGGCCAGAAGCTCCATGACGACTTCCGCGCCGCCGCGTTGTCCGGCAGCCGTGACGAGCGCCACGCGGCGCCCGCTCACGCGCGCGTCGATCATTGATAGCTCACGGGATACACGGCGGCGGGGCCCAGACCTGGCGCGGACAGCGCGCCCGGCGCTGCCAGGCCGCGACGCCGCGTCACTTCGATGTCATAGAGGCGGATGGCCGCGCCGAGGAAGAACCAGAAATACAAATTGCCCGGCGCCGCGTCGATCGACGTGCTGATC
>CAYHEX010000009.1:0-34261 GCA_964355365.1 uncultured Solibacteraceae bacterium
CCGAACAGGGTCTCGAAGTAGCCGTTGTCCCACGTGGTCGGATTCGGCTTCCAGGCGCCTTCGACGCCGCTCGTGATGGCGTCGCCGCCCTTGCCCGTGCCCATGTCGTTGATCCAGCCCAGGCCCTGCGCTTCGATGCCCGCGGCCTCGGGTTCGGGACCGACGTGCTTGGGATCGCCGGCGCCGTGCGCCTTGCCGAAGGTGTGACCGCCGGCCACGAGCGCCACGGTCTCTTCGTCGTCCATCGCCATGCGCGCAAACGTCTCGCGGATGTCGCGGCCCGACAGCACCGGATCGGGATTGCCGTTGGGACCTTCCGGGTTCACGTAGATCAGGCCCATCTGCACCGCGGCGAGCGGGTTCTCGAGATTGCGGTCGCCGGTGTAGCGCTGGTCGCCGAGCCACGTGGCCTCGGGGCCCCAGTAGGTGTCCTCTTCAGGTTCCCAGATGTCTGCACGCCCACCGGCAAAGCCGAATGTCTTGAAGCCCATCGAGTCGAGCGCGACGTTGCCGGCGAGGATCATCAGATCGGCCCACGAGATCTTGCGGCCGTACTTCTGTTTGATCGCCCACAGCAGCCGGCGCGCCTTGTCGAGGTTGGCGTTGTCCGGCCAGCTGTTGAGCGGCGCAAAACGCTGCGCGCCGTGACCCGCGCCGCCGCGGCCGTCGTGAATGAGGTACGTGCCCGCGCTATGCCACGCCATGCGGATGAAGAGCGGCCCGTAGTGGCCGTAGTCGGCGGGCCACCAGTCCTGCGAATCCGTCATCAGCGCATGCAGGTCCTTGACGACCGCGTCGAGGTCGAGGCTCTTGAACGCCTCGGCGTAATCGAACGCCTCACCCATCGGGTCGGACTTGGCGGAGTGCTGGTGCAGGATCTTCAGGTTCAGCTGATTGGGCCACCAATTCGCATTCGACGGGGCTCCCGCGGCGGTGTGGCGGCTCGCGCCGTGCGGCACCGGGCACTTGGATTCATTGGACATGAGTGTTCTCTTTTCTGAAAAAGTCGGAGGACGTCCGACCATCCATTGAATCCTACCTACTTCTTGACCACTTTGTAGAGCCCGCCGGGATTCTTGTCGTCGATGATCCAGAGCGCGCCGTCTGGGCCCACCGCGACGTCGCGGACGCGCATGCCGACCGACCACCGCTCGGCCGGCGTCGCGCCACCCTTGCCGTCAAACGTGACGCGCAGCAACGACTGGCTGCCCATGCCGCCGATCAGCGCGGAGCCGTTCCACTCGGGAAACATCGCGCCCTTGTAGAAGACCATGTTGCCCGGCGCGATCACCGGCGTCCAATAGATGACGGGCTTGGCCAGATCCGCGCGCGTCTCCGGGCTCGGAATCGGCACGCCGTTGTAGTTGGTCGCGTACGCGGCCAGCGGCCAGCCGTAGTTCTTGCCGCGCTCGATCAGATTCAACTCGTCGCCACCACGCGGGCCATGCTCGAGTTCCCACAAACGACCGTCGGGTCCGAAGGTCAGGCCGTACGGCGTACGGAAACCCGATGCCCAGATCTCGGCGGGCGCAAGATTCGGCGTGGGATACGTGTAGGTGCTCACCACGGGCGCGGTCTTGGCCACTTCAGTGTCGCGCGGCGGCGCAATGAGGTTCGTGGTGGCCGCGCCGGTCTTACCCGCGTTCGGATTGCCGGGCGCGGGCTTGCCGTCGAGCGTGAGCCGAAGAATCTTGCCGAGCGTCGTGTCCGGATCCTGCGCCGGCGTCATGCGCTGCCGGTCGCCCACCGCCAGAAAGAGATACTGGCCGTCCGGCGAAAACGCGATCGCGGCGCCAAACTGTCCGCCGCGGCCCTTGGGCATCTCGCGCCACAGCACCTGCAATCCATCGAGGCTCGCCGCATCGCCGGTGATCGTCAACTTGGCCCGCGCCATCGCGAGACTCGATCCGCCGTCGCCCGGCTCCGAATAGGTGAGATACACGTTGTGGTCCGTCGCGTACTTCGGCGACAGGAACACGCCCAGCATGCCGCCCTGCCCCTGCGACAACACGGCAGGCACATTCGCGACCGGCGTCTTGGCGCCCTGCTGCGTCACGAGCCACACGGGCCCCACCTTCTCGGTGATCAACATGCGGCCATCGGGCAGAAACGCGATGCGCCACGGCAGGTTGAACGTGGCCACCTGCGTCATCGCGAACGGCTGGGTCGCATCAGGTTTCTGTTCACCGGCGTTGATCTGTGCCGCCGCAACGGTGGGCAACAACGCCAGAGACAGCGCTGCAATCGCTAACTTCTTCATGTGATCCGCTCCTCAGTTCGAATGGATAGAGCTTAATTCAACATGGGGAACCATGGGGGAACCATGGGGAGCCATGGGGAAGATCAAGAACCACCACCGTGAAGATCGTTATGGACATGAAGTCCGAACGAACTGCTGACTCGGGGCCTGGTGGCCGCCTTCGGCGGCTCGACGAGCGAGCAAGACCAAGAACGAGAGAGCCCGGATGATCGAGGGGCTTTCTCGTTCTTGGTCTTGCTCACTCGTCGTCAGCCCGGCGTAGCCGGGCCGCCAAGGCCCCCTCAGTTGTGCGCGCCTTTCTCCATGGCCCTCCATGTATCTCCATGGTGAAAGCCCTTGATCTGGCGCTATGAGTCTCTCGACGTTCTCCCCGATGCCGCGGGTCGATCGCCCACCGCCACCAGGAGGTAGCCGTGTCGCCGCACCGCCGGCACGCGATGGTCGATCCACTGGAACACGCGCACGGCCGCGCCCGTCAGTGGGCTGAACAGCGGGGCCCTCGTGTGACACAGCAGGTCGAGCATGCGCAGCCACCCGGGTATGAACAAGATCGCATCGTCGCCCACGACGGTGAAGCCCGCGCGTTCGAGCATCTTGCGCAACACGGGCCGCGAGTAGGACTTCTCGAAGCCGTAGTCGTAGAGGCCGATCCGATAGAGGATCGCCACCATCAGCGGCCGCAAGAACGGATCGCGCCGATTCGGCACGCCCATCAGCACGCGGCCTCCGGGCTTCAACACGCGGAAGCACTCGGCGATCGCCGCGTCGGTCTCGGGAAAGTGCTCCACCGTGCCCATCGAGTAGATCGCGTCGAATGTGCCGTCGGCAAACGGCAGCGCGCGCACGTCGGCACCGGCGGCCAGGAGGCGCGCCTCGCCGAACTCACGACGCGCGAGCTGAATGACCGGGCCGGAGATGTCGATTCCCGCCACGAGAGCGCCTCGCTGCGCCATCCACTGCAGGATTCGCGTGTTCCGGGCTTCGTCCCAAAGATCGGTCTTGAGCACGCGCCGGCCGGCCAGCGCAGGCAGATGACGATCGATCAGCCGTTGCTCGTTGGCCCGGTAGTACGCCGTCGAAGCCGCACCGCCCAGATCGGGAAACTCCTTGCCGACCTGATCCCAGAACTTGCGGTAGTCGGCGTCACGCACCTGAATGTTGTTCGCATCGGTCGGGCGCGGCCTGGCCCAGAAACCCAGGGCCACCGGAATCGTGACCGCCCACGCGGGCACCAACAGCGCGTGAGGCGACCACGCAAAGTGCTGCGCGGCTTCGCCGAGGGCGATGAGGATGGCCACATGGGACACGCCCAGCACGACGAAGCGGGTTCGGCGACCGCGGAACCCGATGGCCGCAGCGATGACGAGCGCGGCGAAGAGCAGCAGCTGGCTGAACCCCTGCACCATGTTCAGGGGCGAACTGATCCACGCGACCGGCGCCGCGAGCGCCAGCACCCGCGCTACCGCCACAAGCGGCATCGTCAACACCAATCCGGCCACGCGCTGCGCACGACGAAGAACAGCAGGTTCCAGACGGCCGCGGCCGCAAAGAACCGCACGGCCTCCCGACGCTGCGAGTCGTCATGCCTGAGAGTGTCGATCAGCATCGGGTGGATGGACCGATCTTGTCATACTGAGGGTCACATGCTTTCTTTAGTGCTCCGCGACGCTGCGGCGGATCGGTGGCTGCGATTCGCGGATCCGGTGGACATCGTGTCCGTGTCTGCGCTCCCCGACGTGGTGCCGACGCTCCGTGCGCTCGAGGCACGGGTGAACGCCGACGGGCTCTACGCCGCCGGATTCATCAGTTATGACGCGGCGCCAGCATTCGATCGGGCCCTCGCCTCCCGGTGCGATGCTGAGACGCCGCTGCTGTGGTTCGGCTTGTTTCGCGCGCCGGCGGTGATCGAGGTGCCAGCCACCATCCGCGACGCCGCGGCGCTCGGGTGGGCGCCGAGCATCAGCCGCCCGGACTTCGACGCAGCGATCGCGCGCATCAAAACACACATCGCCGACGGCGACACGTATCAGGTCAACTACACGTTTCGCTTGCGCGCAACCCTCGATCAATCGCCATGGGAGCTGTTTTGCGAACTCGTGCAGGCGCAACCAACCGCGCACGCCGCGTTCATCGACACGGGGCGCCACGCGATCTGTTCCGTGTCGCCCGAGCTGTTCTTCGACCTCGACGGCCACACGCTGACGTGCCGCCCGATGAAAGGCACCGCGCGGCGTGGGCGGTTTCCCGACGAAGACACCGCGCGCGGCGAGTGGCTCCGCACCTCGGAGAAGAACCGCGCCGAGAACGTGATGATCGTAGACATGATCCGCAACGACATCGGCCGCGTGGCCGACGTCGGCAGCGTCGGCGTCACCGACCTGTTTCAGGTTGAGCGCTACCCCACCGTGTGGCAGATGACCTCCACGGTCACCGGACAGACCGACGCGAGCGTCGCGGACATCATCGCGGCGCTGTTCCCATGCGCGTCGATCACCGGCGCGCCGAAAGCGCGCACGACCGAGATCATCGCAGCACTGGAAACGACCCCGCGCGGTCTCTATACCGGCGCGATCGGCGTCATCGCACCGCACCGGCGCGCGCACTTCAGCGTGGCGATCCGTACGGTGACGATCGACACCGCGACGCACACGGCCGAGTACGGCGTCGGCGGCGGCGTGACCTGGGAATCCGAGGCGGGCGACGAATACGACGAGTGCCTCGCGAAAGCCCGCGTCCTCACCGAGCGGCGGCCGCCATTCCAGTTGCTGGAAACGATGCGCTGGAGTCCCGACGACGGCTACGTCCTGCTCGATCAGCATCTGGCGCGCCTCGCCGCTTCGGCGCACTACTTCGACGTGCCGTTCAACGAGCCGTACGCGCGCGAACTGCTGTCGCACTCTGCCGCCGCCTGTGACGACGGCTCGCGCATCGTCCGGTTGCTCGTGGACGGCAACGGCGCCACGCGCTGCGAATCCGCGCCGCTCGCGGCGATCCGCGAGCCCGTGCGGCTGATGCTCGCGCCTTCGCCGATCGACACGTCGGACATCTTCCTGTTTCACAAGACCACGCACCGCGCGCTCTACGATCGGGCGCGGCTGGCCTGCCCGGGCGCCGATGACGTGGTGTTGTGGAATGCGCAGGGCGAGATCACCGAGACGTGCATCGCCAACATCGTGGTGAATCTCGATGGGACGCTCTACACGCCGCCCATCTCGTGCGGGTTGCTGCCGGGCACGTATCGCGCGGTACTGCTCGCGCGCGGCGATGTGCGGGAACGTGTGATCACGCGCGACGACCTCGCGCGGAGCCGCGAGATCTACGTGGTGAACTCGGTGCGCGGCGGCCTGGCCGCCACGCTGGTCGGCGCGCCTTCGTAGCCGCAGCCAGGCGCGAGCCGCTCGTGCTTCATCACCACACTGTGGGGCGCCACGTGAGTGCCTTCGCCGATGTCGGCACCGTACAGCACCACGGTCCCGTTCGCGAGCGTGGCCTGCCGGCGAATCCGTACGTAGTCGATCTTCAACACGCGGTCCTCAAACGTGTGCGCCTGGAACATCGCGTGCACCGTGGCGCCATCCTCGATCGTGATCATGTCGGGATCCACGACCTGCGCAAATCCGGGACCGAGGACCACGCCCTTGCCGATCGTCATGCCCATCGCGCGCAGGTACCACGGCAGCCAGAGCGTGCCTTCGAGGGCCGCCAGCGCGGGACTCGCGTAGAGGTTCCACGCCACATAGAGGAAGTCCCACCGGCTGCACCAGCAGGACCACAACGGATGCTGGCCCGGCCGCACGCGGCCGAGCAGCGTCCACTTCATCGCGAGCACGATGCCGCAGAGCGCGACGAGCGAGCCCATGGTGGCGAGCGGCACGACCGCTCCGATGAGCACCACCAGTGACACGACGTCCTGCATCGCCGTGATGGCGCGGAACCAAGCGACGAGCACCAGCGCCGGCGCGATCGGCAACGTGATGCGCAGCGCTTCCCAGAACACGCGATTCCAGTAGCGGATGAATGACGGATCGTGCGTGAACTGCCGGTCGACCTCCACCACTTCGCGGCGCGGCAGTTCGAATGGCGGATGGCCGAACCAGGACGTGCCGGTTCGAACGATGCGATCGTCGGCCACGGTGCAGACGCCGAGCAGGATGTCGTCCGGCAGATGCTGGCCGCCGGCGATCACCACGTGGTTGCCGAGGAACGTGCGATCGCCGAGGCGCGTGGCCGCGAGCGTGACCGTGCCGCGCTGAATGCGCGGACCGCCGAGGTAGATGCCGTCGGCGAGGAAGACGTCCGTGCCGAACGTCATCAACTCGGGCACCACGTCGATGATCGTGCTCACCTCGCAGCGCGCGCCGATCGTCATGCCGGCCGCGCGCAGCCACACCGGCCAGAACAACGTGCCGCTCAGCCAGTTGCCGGCCGATTGCAGGAGGCCGGTCTTCAGCCACACGCGCACGTAGGCGAGGCTCCACAGGCTCACGACGCCGGTCGTGACGCGGCCCAGCGCGCGCATCAACAACGCTTCGAGCACGAGGGTGAGCGGCACCGACACCACGAGCAGCGCGAGGCCGAGCGCCACGGGCGTCCACGACGCCGCCGATGAGTCCATCCAGATCCACACATGCGCGGACTCGACGCCGTACGCGAGGAACGCCACGACGCTGAGCGCGGCAAACGGCAGCCACTTCACGAGCGACACGACGCTCTCCGCAGCGATCATCACCAGTCCGTGCAGCACCGGCGGCATCGCGGTCGTGTCGGTCGGCGCCGGCGGCGCCGCTGTGCGACCGGCCGGCCGCGCGGGCACGCCGTCCCATCGTTCGCCGCGCGGAATGCGCCCTCCGGCCGGCAGCGATGACAGCGCGCTGATATGTGCGTCCGCTTCGATGACCGTGTGTCCGGCCACGCCCGCACGCACGTCGAGCATGGCGCCGTCGCCGATCGTGACCGGACCGATGACCAACCGGCCGGCATCCAGTTCCACCACGCCGATCACCGCGTCCTGCCCAATCGACACATCGTCGCCGATGGTGAGCAGGTCCCAGCCGCCGTGCGTGAGGTCAACGCCGCGGTGAATATGCACGCGGCGACCGATCGTGGCACCCAGGGCGCGGAGCGCGACGACGTGGAAGGCCGTGCCCAGCAGCGTGCGCCAGGGCACGAGACGTGCGACCGCGACCACGATCCAGTGCCGCACGTAGAAGTTGCTCCACACCGGCACCGACATCGGTCGGTAGCGGCCGATGAGGAGACGTTTCACCGTCACCGCCAGCAGCACGGCCAGAGGCGCGTAGAGCGCGATGGCGACGAGCGCGAGCGGCGGCAGCAGCATCACGCACATCGCGAGGCTCATTTGCCGCGTCAGCCACGGCAACAGGACGAAGGCCAGTGCGTAGGTCGTAGCCGAGGCCACGACGTGTCCGAGCAGCAGCCAGGCCGACTGAATGGCGGTGGAACTGATCGAGGCACGGGCGGCGACGGCGGGCGGCGCGTCGGCGGCGTTCGTCGCATTGTGCGCGTCGTGCGCATTGTTCGCGTCGTTTGCGTCGTTTGCGTCAGGGGCCAGCGTCGCATCGTACGATGCCGCCGCGCGGGGTGCGGGCGCGCGCGTAGCCAGTGCGGCCACGGTGCGCGCGCTGTAGATGTCGCGCACGGCGACCCAGTCGGTGGCAGCGTCGTCGCGCAGGCGTGTGACGAGCAGCGCGGCCGTGAGCGAGTCGCCGCCGAGGTCCATGAAGAAATCGGCGTCGACCGACACGTCGCTGGCTCGGCCGAGCGTGCGCGTCATTGCGGCGGCGATCGCGGTCTCCATCGCGCCCTGCGGAGGCACGTGCGTCGCGGTCGCGGCCGCATCGACGCCGTCCATCGCCAGCATCGGCAGCGCCGCGCGGTTCAACTTGCCGCCGACCGTGCGCGGCAGCGCGTCCACGATGCCGATTCGCGCGGGCACCATGTACGACGGCAGCACGGCGGCGAGCGCGGCACGCAGCGCATCGGACTCGGGCGGATGCGCCGGGTCTTCCGCCACGACGAACGCCACGAGCGTGGTCTGCACGCCCGACACCTGCGCCGCCGATGCGGCCGCGGCGACCCCCGCGCACGTCTGTAGCTGCGCGTCGATCTCGTCGAGCTCGATGCGGTACCCGCGGATCTTCACCTGCGAATCGACGCGGCCGTGGCAGAACAGCACGCCGTCGGCGTCCCGGTGCGCGAGATCGCCCGTGCGATACAGGCGTCCGAATCGTGGATGCGTGATGAACCGCTCGGCGGTCAGGTCGGGCCGCCGCCAGTAACCGCGCGCCAGTCCCACGCCGCCAAGGCACAGCTCGCCATGCACTCCCGCTGCCACTTCTTCGAGCGCGTCGTCCAGCACCACCGCGATCAGATTCGGCGCGGGACGGCCAATCGATACGGCCTCACCGGCACGCACGTCGCCGCGAATGGCGGTGACCGAGCACTCCGTCGGGCCATAGCCGTTCGACAGCCGGCGGCCAGGCGCCCACAGGTCGGCGACATCGCGCGGCAGCGCCTCGCCGCCGACGTACAGAATCCGCAACTCGGGTAGTTCGCGCGCCGGGTCGGTGCATCCGGTCGCTCTCAGCAGCGTCGGCGCCGGGCAGAACATCGTGACGCGCTCGTGGCGCAGCCACGGAATCACATCGGGGCCCATCCGCGCCGCTTCGTCATCAACCACGACGACCGTCGCGCCGGCCGCGAACGCGAGCCACAATTCCTCGACCGACGAGTCGTAGGAGGTCGACGAGTTCTGCCCGACGCGATCGGCGGGCGTCAGCCGGAACTCGTCGATGTCGGCGGCAACGAGGTTCGCGATGCTGCGATGCTCGATCGCCACGCCTTTCGGCACACCGGTGGTGCCCGACGTGTAGATGAGGTACGCGAGCGTCGACGGCGTCAGCCAGGCGGGCTCCGGCGGCGGCACGTCGTCCGTCGGTAACGCGGCACCATGCGCCTCGGATCGCGCGTCAACATCGATCAGCGGCGTCGTCCATCCCGCGCGGCGCGCGCGCGCGCGACCTTCCGCATTCGTGATGAGCGCCACGGCCTCGGCGTCTTCCAGGATCCATCGGGCGCGCTCGTCGGGAAACTGCGGATCGATGCACGTGTAGGCGGCGCCGCTCTTGAGCACCGCCAACTGCGCGGCGTACGCGTCGGCGTCGCGCGGCAACAGGATCGCCACCACGCATTCGCCGTGCACGTGCGCCGCCAACTGCGCCGCAAGGCCATTCGACCGGCGATCCAGCTCAGCGTAGGTGACCAGGACGCGCTCCGGCCGGCCGGCGGCTGGATTCGGCGGCACGTCGACGGCGATGCGATTGGGCCCGCGCGCAGCACAGCGGGCAAAGAACTCGTGCAAGAGGTCGTTCACGGTCGCACGTATGATAGTTGGGTTGTGGTCACCGTCACGCGCACGTCAGACAAAGATGTCGGCCATCGTCAGATCATCATGACGATCGACGGCCAGCCCTTCGCCACTTTGCTCTTCGGCCAGACTGCCACCAAAGAGATCCCGCCCGGCCATCACACGATCAAGGCCTACAATACGCTCGTGTGGAAAACGCTGGAGTTCGATCTGGCCGAAGGGGAACACGCTGAGTTCTCGGTCGTGAACGTCCCCGGCAAATGGAGCTTCCCCATCGTGGCCCTGCTTGGCGCGGGACCGATTTACGTGTCACTGGAAAAGACATCGGCTTGATGTCATCCGTCTCTCCTCGTTGGGAAGACCCTCGCACCGTCGCCGGCTTCGTGTCCGGCTCGCCGAACGAACAGCTCATCGCCTACGCCCTGCGATTCCTCGATCCGTCGCGCGTCGTCCGCTGTCTCGATCTCGGCTGCGGCGCGGCGCGCAACGCGTTGCCACTCGCCGCGATGGGTGTCCATGTCACCGGCACTGATCTGTCGATGCCGATGATCGACGCGGCACGCGAACGCGCGCGACGCGAGGGCCCCACGCTCCCCGTCGAATTCATTCACGCGCCGATGGCGCCGCTACCGTTCGAAGACGCCGCGTTCGATCTGATCGTGGCGCACGGCATCTGGAACCTCGCGCGGTCCGGGGCCGAGTTCCGCGCCGCCATTTCAGAGGCCGCACGCGTGGCACGCCCCGGCGCCGGCCTCTTCGTGTTCACCTTTTCGCGCCACACGCTGGCCGACGACGCGACGCCGGACGCGGACGAGACGTTCGTGTTCTCCTCCTGGAACGGCGAACCGCAGTGCTTCCTCAGCGAAGCGCAGTTAGTCGACGAACTGGCGCACGCCGGCTTCACGCGCGCGAGCGACGGCCCGCTCACCGAGTACAACCGCCCGTCGCCCGGCGCCGTCCGCGTTAGCGGCCCGCCGGTCATCTACGAAGGCACATGGAGAAGACAATGACTCATACGATCGACTACCAGCAGGGCGGCATCGTCAGCAAGCAGCTCATCAAGACCGCCACGGGCAACGTCACCCTCTTCGCGTTCGATGCCGGTCAGGTCCTGTCGGAGCACACGTCGCCGTTCGACGCGCTCGTCACGGTGCTCGAAGGCGAAGCGGAGGTCACCATCGCCGGCGTGTCGCATACCGTGAGAACCGGCGAGTTGCTGCAGTTGCCGGCGAACGTCCCGCACGGTGTGCAGGCGCCGTCGCGCTTCAAGATGACGCTGACGATGCTGCGGTCGTAGCGGCGCTACGGCCGGGGCCTCCAATGGCCGCCGGATACCCGGCAGTACCATGCGGGCGTAGCGGGTGCACAATAGAAAGTACGGACGGAAGGAGCTCGTATGCCCCAGAAGACGTTGGCACTACTCGGTTGTTCGCTGGCTCTCCTCATGTTCGCGGCATCACACAGCGTTCCCGCTGTTGCCGCGGCCCCTGCCACACCCACCACTCCCGCATACCAGACGGACGGCTACGTCGGCGCCGATGGCTGTAAGGAGTGTCACGTGGCGCAGTTCGACGCGTGGAGCAACACCAAGCACAAGCGGGCGTTGAGCAAACTCGGCGCGTCCGACATGGCAGGCGACAAATGCATCGGCTGCCATGTGACCGGCACCGCGGCGATGATCAAGGCCGACGGCGCGAAACCGCGCTATCCGGGCGTGCAGTGTGAGATGTGTCACGGCGGTGGCGCGGTTCACGTGGAGCAGGCCCGCGCGAAAGCCATGGTGAAGGGCGCGATCGTGAAGACGCCGGATGAAGACAGCTGCACGGCGTGCCACAGCGACAAGAGCCCCCACTACAAGCCGTTTGTGTACGCCGGCATGAAGGGGCTCGTCCACACCATCAAGAAGTAGAACGCGACGCGCTCCTACCCGGTGAGCGCGTCGGCCAGCATTCGGGCTCGCACGGCCGTGGCGCGATACGCCACGGCCTGCGCCTTGGCCATCCCGGCCAGGTCAGCCGCATTGACTGAATCAATCTCATGGCGCAGGTGCGTAACCAGCGCATGCACCGCGCGCTCCGACTCGCCCAGCGCCAGCAGTCGCTCCAGCGTGGCGTGCACGCCGGCGGCGAGCGTCTGAATCTTCGCGGGCGCGGCACCGGGCAGCGACCGCACCACTACCGCCGCGGCATCCGCTTCACGGGCCACTTCACGCAGATGCGCGTCGATCGCTGACATCCGCTCCGGATCTCCGCCCACCCGCGACACGTCGTCATTGATCTCGGCCCAGCCGTCGCCCACGCGTCGCGGCGCCTGCAGCGTCTGCTCCCACACATCCGCCGCTTCCATGCGCACGCGGTCGCGTACGGTCAGCGGCGTCCCGACCGGGACGAACTCGATGCGGCCGGACATGCCGGTGCGGCGGCCGCGCAAGACGCGCGCCCCGGTGAGCACCGGTGCGGGGCCGATGTCCATGGCAAAGCGCGCGGCCGCAGCGGCATCGTCGGGCGTCAGCGAGAAGCGGCACGCGAAGTGATGGCATTCGGAATCGAGTGGGCACGGGTAGCACGCGATCTCGGGTTCGATCACGATGTGCCCGGCGCCGTACGGACCGGTCTCGTGCGCGGAGACGGGCCCGGAGGAGATGTCGAGCACGCGCGTGCCGACGGCGGCCGCCACATGCATCGGCCCGGTGTCGTTCGTGATCAGGAGCCGACAGCGCTGTAGCAGCGCACCGAGCCGACGGAGGGATGTTTGGCCAATGCTGTCGATCACGGGCCGCGTGGCTGCGGCGCGAAACGTGTCGGCCAGCGTGTGTTCCTGAGGGCCGCCGATGAGGACGATGTCGCCGAGCGACGGGTCGAGCGCGTCGGCCAGCGCGGCAAATCGCTCCACGGGCCACTGCTTCGACTCGGCGCTCGCGCCCAGTTGCATCGCAATCATCGGTCGCGCGGGCTGCTCGCGCGCGGCCGCGAACTCGGCCGCCCACGTGTGGTCCTCGGGCGCGATGTCGATCTCGAGTCCGCGCGCATCGCGGGCCACGCCCGCGGTCCACGAGAACATGTCAACGAGGTGGAAGCACGAGATGTCGCGCGACCGCACGGCCGCGCGCATGTGCGTCATCCACGCGCTGTCGATACCGCGCCGGCGGTCCGCCCGCATCACGAGACCCGCGCGTTTGCGCGCCGGCAGCAGCGATGTGACGAGCGCCGACATGTCGGTGTGCGTGAGATTGACGACCAGATCGAACGGCGTGCTGGTGCACTCGCGGAGGAACCCGCGCAGGCTGTGGAGCGCCGGTTCCCAGCCCGCGTCGCGCGCAGCCAGCGCGCCGGCCAGGCCGCCGAGCGGGAATTGGATCAGCCGATCGTACAGGTGCGTCGGCAGCGGCGTGGCCGCAAACGTGTCCATGACCATCAGCGAGATGTCCGCGGCAGGATAATCGCGACGGAGGCCGCGCAGGAGCGGCCCGGTCATCAGAATGTCGCCGATGCGGCAGAGCTGGATGACGAGGATCTTCTTCACAGGCGCCCGCTCTGCACGTGCTGCAACACGCGCATCATCGCCTCGTCGGGCGTCATGCGCGTAGATGTGCGCTCGAGCGCGCTGATGGCGGCCGCAAGGCCGCCGCGCTCGACCGATGCGCCTGGCTGCCACTCGCGCGGCAGGGTCTCCTCGAAGATGCGCTTCACCCGATGCACGAAGCTGTGTTCCGCCACCACGCGGGCGCGACCACGCGCCGCGATCGCCGCCCGCTCGTCCGGCCGCGCGAGGTAGTGGGCGATCAGCGACCGCAGCTCTTTCGTGGAACGGAACGTCACCAGCTCATCGTCTCTGAACAGCGCCGGCAGCGGTTGGCGCGCATCGACGATCTGAAACGCCTGGCAGGACGCCAGCTCGAACGTGCGCGGGTTCACGTAGTCGGGATCGGGATCGAGCCCGTCGACGTGGTTGGCAGAATGGATATTGAGATTGATCTTCGTCGCCGCGAAGATGCGCACCATCTCGTCGAGATCGAAACGCGCGCCGCCTTCCGCGGCGAGCCGCTCGAGTTCGGTGCCGGCCCAGCCGTCACCCCAGATCTTCGGGTTGAGATCGATGAGGCCCAGCAGCATGCGCTGACGATTCAGATACGGCGCGCCGGCAAAACTCACGTCCGCGCCAAATCGTCTCCGCTCATCGTCGGTGAGCGACACCGGCGCGTGGCGTTGAGGATCGCAGGCCGTCGGCAGATACACGGCGTTCGGCGAACCCGCCTCGCGCAGCATCGAGAGAAACGGTTCGTCCTGAATCGCAAAGAAGACGTCGTAGTCTTTCGCCACCTGCTTCCAGTACGGCAGCACGCGAAAGTTCTCGACGAACCAGAACGCAACCTTGATGCCCGCGCCGCGCAGCCGCGCGCATACGGAGGCATTCAGCGGCGCCTGCGCCAGCGCGATCACCAGATCGGGGCGCCACTCGGACGCCGAAGCGATCACCATCTCGCCGAGCACCTTGGCGTAGTCGGCCTGCAGCCGGGTCTTGTTGGCCGCAGACACGGAGAGACGCGAGATGGTGTCCCATCCCGCGCCGAAGGTGCCGTAGTCGAGCAATCGCGTGTCGGCGCCCGCCGCTTCGCACGCGCGCGCAGTGGAGCGCGCGGTCTCGAGCGAGCCGCCGTAGATCGGCCCGGCCACCAGCACCCGAGGCTGCCGGGACGGGCGGATCGGGACCACAGCGGCCACTACGCCGCCTTGGAGACCAGCAAGGGCGCCGTGTGACGAATGCCCTTCAGGACCATCGGCCACCGGCGCACCGCGCCGGCGATGTCGTACTCGATCACGTCGGCCACCTGGTTCCAGTCGTGCGCGCTCTGCGCCTTCAGCAGGACGTCCGCATGCGCAATCAGGTTGTTGATCATCTGGACGGCCGACACGCGGCCGTCGCCGACCACGTTCAAATCAACGTCGGCGCCCTGCGCGGTGGCCGCGGTGACGACGATGAGGGAACCGAGACTGTCAGCAAACGCCGGCAGCGCGCGATTGGCGCCCGCCACGTCCTTGCCGCGGAACGAGCCGCCAAGACACATCGCCGCTTCGACGATCGTGGCCGACACGGCCTCCGCCTCGTCCAGCGTGTTGCGGATCAGATCCGCCGGCCGGGTCGTTTCGATGTAGACCTCGGCTTCAGGCGCCAGGGCCTGCGCCAGCGCCGCTGACGATCGAAACGCCGGTGTGTCGACACCCTCGAGTCGGACGCCCGTCACGACATCCTCGCTCGCCGCGCGTTCCAGATCGAGAACATCGAGCAGTTCTCCCCACGTTTTCGCAGGGTGCACCACGCCGGTGACGTCGCCATTGACCAACACAATCGCCATTGCTACGAACCTCCACCTGTCTGTATTGCGAGAAACGGGCCAAGTCAGTGCGCCGGCACCGCATACATCCCGGGCAGCACGCCCACATGCCACCCGCGCCGGACGGCCAACCGGGCCACGGCGGCGCGGCCGGCCGCATCGTCGAGCCGCGCAATCCACTCGGCCGCCACATCGCGCGCGACGCCCTTCGACACGATCGACGCGTCCGCGCAGAGCGTGTCCGCCGACGCCATCTGGTCGTACGCGTGGTGCTTGTACAAGGTCTGCAGCGCCGCATCGCCGAGCGCGGGCGCCTGCGTGAAACACGCCGACCGGCGCTGCGCGCCGTACTCGTCCCGATCGGGCAACATCGGCCCGAAGATGCCGGCCACTGGCTGCTTGCGTGACGGCGCATTGAAGTGGCTCGCCATGAACCACACGAGATCCCACCCGTGTGGCAGATCGAACTCCCCGGTGAGACAGATGAACGGCTGCGGCGGCAGCCCGGGCCCGCGATGCACCGTGACCGGCGAGACCGCGCGATCGATGTTCGCCTGCACCCGCGCGGCGTCCACCACCCGCTCCGGCACATACACCGCCAGCGCATCGTCTTTGGCCGGCAACCGTTGCGGCACGCTCGACGTTGCCACGGCGAGCACCTCCGCCGCGATGCGTTCGGAGTTGCGGCCGTCGAGCGGCGGGAACAGTTGCTGCGCGTACTTCTTGCGCTTCGCGGCCAGCGGATCGGCCGTGCGAAGCGCGGCGAGGGTCGTGTGGAGTTCAGCGGTCGTCCGCACCTGATACGCCGCGTCTCGCACGCGATACTCGACGTCGGCTCGATTGAAGCGCGGATACGTGGCCATCGCCGGGTTGTTGACGACGATGAGTGGCTGACCGGTGACGAGGGCCTCGACGTACGCGGAGGAGACGTCGGAGATCACCACGTCGCTCGCACGGAGATACGTCGAGAGCGAGCCGTCAACGAACCGCGTGTGCGGCAGTGATGCGGCGAGGTCGCGATAGCGGGCGATCCATGCGCGATCGATGGCGCCGTGGAGTTTGAACAGCACCTGATCGCGCTCGGCGTCGAGCGCTGCCCAGGCGTCAAGAAGGATGCCCAGCGAGGTGAACTCGGGATTGAACGTGGGCGCGAAAAGCAGCGTGCGTTTCGCCGGATCGAGTCCGAGCGCGTTGAGCACCGTCGGGCGATGGCCGTCAGGCGTCAGCGCCAGTTCGTCCATCTTGGAGAACCCGGTAGGTGTGACGCGTGTGAACACGTGGCGGCCGAACGACGTGGCGTAGCCCGGCCCCGGCACGCAGAGCACGCGCGCAAAGTTCTCGCGGCGCGCGAATGCGTTGTCGGTGAAGTAAAGCCCTTTGCTGATGGTGCCGTGGCCGATGCAGACTACCGGACCCCAGCCATCGACGCGGTCGTAACACGCGTCAGCCACCACCACGCACGCGTAGGTGCCGTCGCGGTCGTGTCCCCAGAAGGGAATACCGTCGGCCTGGAGCTGTGCCAGCGAGAGCGAGGTCAGCCCTTCCTGCGCGTGACGCGCGTCGCTTTCGACGTACGGCGGCGCGATCACGCCGACGTCACAGAGATCGAGTTTCGCGACTTCGCGGATCACCGGCAAGAGCACCGGCACGTGCAGATCGCGGAGCGCGTAGAACGCGATGCGAGGACGCGGCGTCGTCATCTACGCCGCGCTGCTGCCGGCGCGGACCACGGTGACGATCTGCGTGGAAGAGATCTCCGGCGTGCGCGGCAGGTAGACCACGTCGCACAGCGGCGCGAACTGGTCAAACCGTCCGGCCCAGTCGTCGCCCATCACGAGCACGTCGGCGCGGTACTGCTGGATGTAGTCGCCCTTCAACTCGAGGGCGTCTTCCACGAACACTTCGTCGACGGCGCGACTGTCACCGATGATCGCGAGCCGTTCTTCGAGACTGAAGTAGGGCTTGTGGCCCTTCTTGCGATCGTTCAGCTCGTCACTCGACACACCGACAATCAGCCAGTCACCGAGCGCTTTGGCGCGGCGCAGGATGTTCACGTGACCCATGTGGAAGAGGTCGAACGTGCCGAATGTGATGATCCGTCGCCCGTTCGGGTTCGATGCAACGGGCGCGGGCTGGAGCACGGCCATGCGTGGCAGGTAGTGCAACAGGCGTACCGGGACCCGGTAGGCGTAGAAGCGCCCGTTCCGGCCCGAAATGGCCGGTGGACCGGACTGTGTGGTCGGCCCGCCGACAGCCCGGCCCGCATCTCTCTATGCGTGGCGAGTGGGTCCGGATGGGGCCAACTGCGGCATCACCCTTGCAGTCCCGGCAATGACTGCAGTGGCCGGAGGCCCGCGAATGGCACACGAGAAGTTCCTGAATCCGACGCTTTCAATCGACAGCGTGGATACGTACGTCATCCGAACGGCCCTGCTGAACGCCATCAAGGGCAGCCTGCCCGACCTCACAGGCACCCTGCTGGACGTCGGCTGCGGCCAGATGCCGTACCGGGAACTGATCCTCGAGCACTCCGCGGTACGCAAGTACATCGGGCTCGACATCCGCAATCCGGGCTATCAGAAGCATCGCCAGCCGGACCTGTTCTGGGCCGGCACGGTGATCCCGCTGGCTGACCGCTCGGTCGACTCGGTAATCGCCACCGAGCTGTTCGAACACCTCCCCGACATCGACGTGGTGCTCCGCGAGATCGCGCGCGTGCTCAAACCGGGCGGCGCGCTGTTCTTCACGGTGCCCTTCCTGTGGCCGCTGCACGACACCCCGTGGGACTTCTGCCGCTACACACCCTTCGCCCTGCACCGCCATCTCGAAGGCACCGACTTCGACGTGCGCAGCATCACGGGGCTCGGCGGCTGGAACGCGAGCCTCGCCCAGATGATTGGTCTCTGGCTGAATCGTAGCGGACTGAGCGCCGCGAATCGCACCAAGCTGTTTGGCCAGTTCGAGCCGTTCTACAAGCAGTTGATCGCCACCGACGCGCTCGGCGATCAGACGATGTGCCCGGGCTTTCAGGGCGTGGCGATCAAGCGCGAGCCGGGGACGCCTCGGCCCGCTGCCCAGCCCGTGCCTCAGCACGTCCGCGCGGCGGTCGCCGACCTGCCGCTGATCTCGGTCTGCATTCCGACCTATAACCGCAGCGCGTACATCGCCGACTGCCTGAAAAGCGTGCTCGAACAGGCCGACGGGCGCATGGAGGTGCTGGTCGTCGACGACGGGTCCACGGACGACACCGAGGGCATCGTGCGCGGCCTGGCGCGGCCGGAGATTCGCTACATTCGAAAGCCGCACACCAACGGCGCCGACACGCGCAACGCGGCGGTCGCGGAAGCGGCCGGCGAGTTCCTCCTCTGGGTGGACTCCGATGATCTGCTGATGCCCGGCGCCGTGAAGGCGCACCGCCGGGCGATGCAGAAGCATCCGAACGCCGACGTCTTCTACGGCAATCTGAAAGTCTTCGGCGACACGCGGCGGTTCCCGTCGGCGGAAGTGACATACGAAGACTACTGGGGCCGCGGCGACTACCTGCTGTCGTTGCTGGTCAGTCACAACCGCGTGCCGCACGGCGGCACGTCGGTGCGACGGTCGCTCTATGAGCGCGTCGGCACGTACAACACGGAGTTTCTCCGGGCGCACGACTACGAGTTCTGGTGCCGCGCGGCGACGGCCGGCACGTTCAAGCACGTGGGCGGCTTCACGTATCTCTGGCGGTGGCACGACACGAACATGTCGTCGAGCAGCGTCGAGATGGACACGGCCTTCGAGGCGCGCGCGCTGAAGGCCCTGATCGAGCGTCACAGCATCGAGGAACTGTTTCCGTTCGCTGACTGGACCGACCGCAACTCCACGCTGATCTTTTCGTATTTCCAGCTCGCCAAGGCGTTCATCAAGTGGCGCGACAAGGACGAGGCCCTGGCCTGGATCGAACGCGCCGTCGGCGTGATCAGCCCGGGCTGGCAGATGCCGCAGGGCACGGACGACCAGCAGTGGAAGACGGTCACCCTCCTCGTTGGCGAGACATTCAAGGACGATGCGCAGACCCGCGCGGAGTTCGCGCGCAACATCGACGCGCTGCGCAAGCGCAAAGCGCCGGCGCCCGCGCCGGTCGCGTTCGATCGCGCGTTCTACGAAAAGAAGCTCACGCTGCTGGCCGATCGCCTGAAGACGCATCCGGGCGATGTCGCCACCACCGAGCAGTTGAAAGCCGAACTGCGGCACAGCACGGCACCGCGCGTCACGCCGGGCCGGACGCCGCTGGTCTCCGTGGTGATCCCCTACTACCGGCAGGCGGACACGATCGCCGCGACGCTCGACTCGCTCGGCGCGCAGACCTATCGGCACTTCGACGTGCGGATCGTCAGCGACGGTGACGAGGCGTTTCCCGAGCGCGTGCTGACCGGCTTCCGGGCGCAGCACCCCGACATCCCGGTGAGCCTTGACCTGAAGCCGCATTCCGGCCTGGCCGCCACGCGCAACTGGGCCATCGAGCGCGCGCAGGGGAAGTACATCCTGCCGCTGGATTCGGACGATCTGATCGCCTCGATCTTCCTCGAGAAGACGGTCTCCGTGCTCGAGAGCCATCCGGCCCTGAGCTTCGTGTACACCGAGACGCTGTTCTTCGGTGAGAAGAACGAGATCTGGGCGCACGTCGACTTCAACCCGCGGCTCCTGCTGCAGCAAAACCTGATGACCTGCACCACGCTGTACCGCCGCGACCAGTGGACCGCGATTGGCGGCTACAACACCAACATGGAACACGGCTACGAAGACTGGGACTTCTGGATCGGCGCCGTGGAACACGGCTTCCGCGCGACCAATCTCCACCTGCCGTTGTTCATGTATCGCCGGAAGAAGCAGTCGATGCTCGAGTCGCGCCAGCAGTTCGACCGGCTGGCCAAGGCACAGATCGTCGCCAACCATCCGGCCCTGTATCACTCGATGGCGGAAATCGATCCGCACATCCTCGACCACGCCGCCGTGGGGCGCATTCCGGAGATGCTCCTCAGGCAGGCCATTCGGCAGGGTGTCTCATGACCCAGAAGATCGTCTGTTTCCAGGGGGAGTTCCCCGCGCTGTCGGCGACGTTCATCCTCGACCAGCTCGTCGGCCTCATCGAACGAGGCCTGACGGTCGAGAACTGGTCGACCAGACCCTCACAAGACACCGAGGTGCACGCCGCCGTTGCGGCACACGATCTGTTGGCCCACACGCGCTACATGGACTTTCGCGGCATCGACCGGAACGGCAGCGACGAGCGCTGGCTGCGAGCCTTCTTCCAGAAGAATCCGCACGCCGACATGAGTCAGGTCGAGGCGATGCATGTGCACTACGGCAGCCTGTTCCGCAGACTCGAACCCGTGTTCCGCGCGTGGAACGGCTTTCTGATCGTGTCCTTCCACGGTCACGACGCCTCGCGGTACGTGCGAGTCAATGGCGCCAACTGCTATCAGTACCTCTTCGAGCGCGCGAACCTCATCACCACGCCCAGCTTCACGATGAAAGACACGCTCGTCGCGCTCGGGTGCCCGGCCGACAAGATCGTGATTCACCGCTACGGCATCGACCTGCGCCGATTCCGTCCGACCGCGCGACGACCGAGCACCGACGGACAGATCCGCCTGCTGAGCGTCGGCCGCCTGGTGGAGAAGAAGGGCTTCGAGTACTCGCTGCGCGCGCTGGCGCAGCTGCCGAATCTGACCCACGTGCGCTACCAGATCATCGGCGACGGCCCGTTGCGGGAATCGCTGACCGGGCTGGTCCGCGAACTCGGTCTCGAATCGCACGTGGACTTCCTCGGCGCGAAGAACTCGGACGCGGTGCTCGAGGCGATGAGCGACGCAGATCTGTTTGTGCTGACGAGCGTCACCGCCGCCGACGGCGACCAGGAAGGCCTGCCGGTCACCCTGATCGAAGCCCAGGCGATGGGACTGCCCGTCGTCAGCTCCATTCACGCGGGCATTCCGGAGTTGGTGAGCGACGGTCAGAGCGGATTGCTCGTGGCCGAACGCGACATCGCGGGCATTGCCGCGGCCATGCAGCGATTGATCGAGGATCCGGCGCTGCGAGCGTCGTGCTCCGCGCACGCCACCGAGCGCATGCGCGCCGAGTTCAACATCGAGCGGCTGAACGATCAGCTGGCCGGCTACCTGCGGAAAGGCATCGCCGGAGCCCGGATTGCCCCCCAGGCACAGGCGCCGGCGGTTCCGCAGGGCGAGCCGCTGGTGTTGAAAGACGCGCTCGAGAAGATCGGCTGGGGTCCCTACCTGCCGTTGTTCGAGAAACAGCTCGACAGCGCGGAGGCGCTTCGTCCGATCACGACGCCGCGCGCGTCGCTGATCCTGATCTCCTGGAAGTTCACGCTCGAGGTCCTGCAGACGATGCAGGCCCTCAACGGTCACAAACCAGCGGACGTGGAAATCGTCTTCGTCAACAACGGCGCGCCCGACGAGGAGATGGGCGCGGTCAAGGGCTACGCCAACAAGTACATCCGCCTGAACAACAACACAGGCGCCTATCTCGCGCGCAACATCGGCGCGGCGTTTGCCGAGGGTCAGACTCTGATCTTCGTGGATGACGACGGGATGCCGGCGCCGAATTTCGTCGAGGCGCATCTCGACGCCTTCGAGCGATACGACGCGGTGGCCGTGCGCGGCCGCGTGCTACCGAAGCGACAGGACATCAGCAAAGAAGAACTCTGCCTGTCGTACTCGCACTACGATCGCGGCCTGCGTCCCTTCCCCGACTTCCCGAACGTGGAAGGCAACAGCTCGTTCCGCGCCGAGGCATTCCATCGGATCGGCGGATGGGACAACCAGATTACCTTCGGGGGCGGGGGCCTCGACATCTCAATTCGGCTCCTGCAGGTCCAGCCCAATTTCCGCACGCAGATCTACTACCCCGACGCCGTGCTCTACCACGACCCCAAGATGGGCGCGGCGAGCGAGTCGAAGGTGGAGAAGCAAACCGCGTCGCGCAAGCGACTCGCCGCCAAGCATCCGCAGTGGAGCTTCTTCCGTGAGTTCTGGGAGATCTACCGCGGACGCGAAGATCTGCTCATCCGAAAAGCCAGCCGCCACGGGGCCGATCCCACCGCAACCGGCGGTGTGCCCGCGGTTCCGGGCAAGGTGAATCTGTACGAGAAGCTGGCCCAGCGCAACTGGCGCGGCAAGACGCCGCTCTACGAGATGTCCTTCGAGCGCGCGGAACTGATCACCGACCGCGTCGCACCGGCTGTGTCTGTCGTGGTCGTGGCGTGGGACTTCAAAGAGGCGATCGCGGACAATCTCCGCGCGCTGGCGCAGCAGAACCGCGACGACGTCGAGATCATCTTCGTCAACAACGGCGGCTCGGACGAGAGCTTCGAAGCCATCAAGCCGTTGGTCGACATCTACGTGAAGCTCACGACCAACACCGGCGCGTATCTGTCGCGCAACATCGGCTCGGTGTTCGCGAGTGCGCCGGTCCTGCTTTTCCTTGACGATGACGCGATGCCGGGTGACGACCTGGTGGCGGCGCATCAACGCGCGTTTGCGTCCTACGACGTGATCGCCGTCCGCGGCATGGTCCGACCGCGCACCAACAGCCCGCTGAACGCGCTGGCGAAACACTACGACCTCGGCGACAAGCCCTTCCCGGTGTTTGCGGACATCGAGGGCAACACGTCGTACGCGGCGTCCGCCTTCTTCCGTGCAGGCGGCTGGGACGACCAGATCCGCTTCGGCGGCGGCGGCGTCGAGTTATCCATTCGCCTGTTCGACCAGAACAAGGACCCGCGCAAGCAGATCTATTCGCCGGGGCCGGTCATCTATCACGACTACGTGGCGAGTCAGGATCATCTGGATAAGAAGCGGGCCAAGCAGGAAGAGTCGCGTGCGCGCCTGCGGGGGAAGTACCCCTTCTACGACAAGTACCTGCAGTTCTGGGGGCAGTTCCATGGACGCTCCGACGTGCTGATCAAGCGGGTGGCGTCATGACGCCGCGCCCGAAGCAGACGCCGACGCCCGCATTTGCCGAGCCGCTGCACGTGGGCCGGCCGAACATCGGCGATCGCGATCGCCTGATGGCGCGCATCACGCAGATGCTCGATAACCGGTGGCTGACCAACCGCGGACCGTTCGTCCGCGAGTTCGAGACGGAGATCGCCACGTACTGCGGCGTCAAGCACGCGGTCGCCATGTGCAACGGCACGATCGCGCTGGAAATTGCGATTCGCGCGCTGGGCATGACGGGCGAGGTGATCGTGCCGTCGTTCACGTTTGTCGCCACGGCCCATGCGCTGCAGTGGCAGGAGATCACGCCGGTGTTCTGCGATGTGGACCCGGCGACGTGCACGATCGACCCCGCGCGCATCGAGCAGCTCATCACCCCGCGGACGACGGGCATCATCGGCGTGCATCTCTGGGGTCAGGCCTGCGACATCGACGCCATCGATGACATCGCGAAGCGGCACGGACTCAAGGTGCTCTACGATGCCGCGCACGCGCTCGGCTGCTCCTACCGCGGCCAGATGATCGGCCAATTCGGCGACGCCGAGGTATTGAGCTTCCACGCGACGAAGTTCCTGAATACGTTCGAAGGCGGCGCCGTGCTGACCAACAACGACGCGCTGGCCGAACGCATGCGCCTGATGCAGAACTTCGGCTTCCGCGGCCACGACACGGTGATCCACATCGGCACCAACGGCAAGATGGCGGAGATCTGCGCCGTGATGGGCCTCACCAACATGGAGAGCATCGACGAGTTCGTCGAGACCAATCGCCGGCATCACGCGCAGTATCGCGACGGCCTGGCCGGCATTCCAGGACTGCGTGTGCGCGAGTACAACCCCCGCGAGCACAACAACCACCAGTACGTCATCGTCGACATCGAAGCCGGCGTCGCCGGCCTCACCCGCGATGCGTTGGTCGAACAACTGCAGGCCGAGAATGTGCTGTGCCGGCGCTACTTCCACCCGGGGTGCCACCGGATGGAACCGTATCGGTCCTACTTCCCCAACGCGGGCCTGCTGCTGCCCGTGACCGAAGCGCTCTGCGAGCGCATCTTCTCGCTGCCGACCGGCACGGCCGTCAACGAAGAGGACATTTGCCGGGTCATCGGACTGGTGCGCGCGTTCACCACCCACGCACGACAAGCGCGACACCTCGCGGCCCGCGTGGCCTGAGCAACGGCATGAAGATCCTGTTCGTCTGCCACGACTTCCCGCCGTTCAAGCTGGCCGGCGCGCAGCTCTTCGCGCTCAAGACCGCGCAGGAACTCGCGGCACTGGGGCACGACGTCCGCGTGTTCTATCCGGTGAACGCGTCGGCGCGACCGGCGGGCGACGACACGCCGCTCTACCAGATCAGAGAGGACGTCTACGAAGACCTGCCGGTCTATCAGCTGATCGTCAACGACAGCGAGCCGATGCTCGCGCGGCATCCGCAGTACTGCTTCGAGCAACCGCAGGTGGAGGACGCCTTCCGCCGGCTACTCGACGCCGAGTCGTTCGATGCGGTGCACTTTCACCTGCTGTATCGGCTGAGCGCCAAGCTGCCGATCATCGCCAAGCAGGCGGGCCTCACGACCGTCGCCACGTTGCACGACTACTGGCTGCTCTGCGCGATGGGCCATCTGCTGGATACGCAGGGCCGTGAATGCTCGGGACCGGAAACGCCCGACAAGTGCGCGGCTTGCCTGAACGGCTTCACGCAGCCACCGGCGCCCGCCGTGGTGTCGTTCTTCACCAAGCGCATCGCCGCCACGCGGGCCGGCTACGAGGCGATCGACTTCAAGTTCTCGCCGTCAGCGTTTCTCGCCGCCTGCCATGCGCAGTACGGCTTCACCCGGCCGGACGTGCTGCCGCTGGGGTGGATTCCGGTCGCGCCCGCCGAGCGCACCGCGCCGCGCGGCAAGCGCGTGATCTTCGGCTATCTCGGCCAGATCATTTCGCGTAAGGGCTTGGACCTGTTGCTCGACGCCGCGGGCCAACTGAGGCACACGAACTGGGAGCTGCGCGTGTATGGCGAGGCCTATCAGCCAGAGTACTTCGCTCCGATGAAAGCGCTGATGAAGCAGCACCAGCGGATCCGCTACTGCGGACCGTACACGCCGGCAGATCTGGATCGGCTCTACGCCGGCATCGACGTCGCGGTGATCCCGTCGCGTCGCGAGAACTATCCGCTGACCGTCATGGAGGCGCTCTCTGCGGGCGTGCCGGTGATCGTTACCGACGTCGGCGGTGTGCGCGAGATGGTTCAGGACGGCGTCGATGGCCTGATCGTGCCGCCCCATTCGGCGGACGCGATCGGCGCGGCGATGACGCGGTTCCTGACGGATGAATCACTGGCGCAGTCGATGCGATCGACGATTCGCCCGGTAAAAACGATTGCCGCGAACGCGAGCGAATACGCGGCCGTCTACGCGAGCCCCGCGCGCACCTTCGCCAGCGCTCGCGTATGAAAGGCAATAACCTCGCGCGCCTTGGCCTCGAACTTCCCGCCGTGAAACGCATTCAGCTGCGTCATCAGCTCGATGCGCTTCTGATGGTAGTGGCTCACGATGGCCGCCGATGACGTGATGCCGTCCGGATGCTTGCGGTAGACGCTCATGACGCCGGGCACCTTCTTGAGCGGTCCCAGCGACGACAGGATCGAGAACATGGCCATGTCCCCGCTCACCACGTCACCCAGCCACGCCGGCCACGTCCTGATCTGATTCCGGAAGACGAACGACGACGTATGGAATGGCGACAGCGTGCTGAAGGTGTCCACGGACATCATGACGTCGGGCGCCTTCTCGCCGAACAGCCGGCCCGGCGTGCCGTCAGCCAGCAACTGCTGCGTCTCGTGGAACGCGCCGGAGAAATCCGGGTGCGCCTCCAGGAAATCGACCTGCTTCTGGAGCTTCAGCGGATCGGTCCAGTAGTCGTCACCCTCGCAGAGCGCGACGTACGCCCCGCGCGTGCGAGGCAACAGAAACCTGCAGGTCAGCCCACGGACGCCCTGTGAGTAGAGGTTCTTTGGCTGCCGGACGTGCACGAACACGCCGGGCCACCTCGCCTGGTACTCGGCCACAATCTCGCCCGTTGCGTCGGTCGACGCATCGTCATGAATCAGAATCTCGATGGGAAACGACGTCTGCTGCATCAGGAAACTGTCGACCGCCGCCCGAATGAAGCGCTCGTGGTTGTACGTCGCGCAACAGACGCTGACCACGGGAGGGATCGCGCCCGTTCCGAGCGCACGCGTCATGACGACCGCGTCGCCCTGCGAACCGGCGACGACAAAGTCGCGCCGCTGATAGAAGCGAATGGCGTTCTCATTGCCAACCTTGGCTTCCAGTCCGATCGCGACAAAGCCGTTCCGCACGCCGAAGTCCACCACTTGCGCTGTCAGTGCGGAGGCGATGCCCGCGCCCTGATGCTCGGCCAGCACGCTGAGATTCGTCAGGTACCCCCGCCGCGTGGCCCGGTCATTGAAGTACGCCGCGGCCAACCCGACCAGTCGATCACCCTGCCAGGCTTCGAACGTCTCGGCGTGTTCGGCGATCTTGCGCGCGTAGGCGTCGATGTCCACGTAGGTATCGAGCGGCGGGACGAAGCTCGACGCGCAGGCTCGCAGATGCGCGGCCACCGCGTCCCACGTCGCGGTGCGCACGCGGTAGACGATGTCAGGCGAGCTCATACGCGTCCAACATCTGGCCGATCTGTTCGGGACTGTTGAACAGCATCACGTCAAGAATCGACAGGCCTGGCTCGAACACGGGGCGACGCTGGTCGTAGGGCTCCAGACGAACACTCTGAAAACGCAGCTGAATCTGATGCGCGTCGTACTTTGCCCGATCGAAGAGGCTCTCGCCGCCCGGCGGATTCCAGTATTCACGGACGCCGCCCACGGCCCGGCAGATATTCAGCGCCCACTCATCGGGCGCGCTCACAGGCGCGATGGCGAGATTCAGATCCGAGAACACGTCGATGGGCGTGGCGATTTTGAGATAGCGGCACGTGGCGTCGAGCGTCGCCTTGTTGAGCGCGACCACCGTCCGGTACTCGGTCGAGAACACCTCATCCAGCAGGCGCATCACCGCGGAGAAATGCGGCGCGGTCTTCTTGCAGTGCTGCAGCTGCGCGACGAGCTTCTGCTGCCACGGCTGCTGATTGTCGATGACCAGATCTCTGATCACGGTCTCTCGATGGTGCTTCAGCAACGGCGCGTGCACGTACTGCCAGCCCTCGCCCGGCTTCAGGATCCGGTTCCGCTCGATCCATCCGTGCCGGATGAACTGCACGGCATCCAGCAGCACGAACCGATCCACGTGCTTGATCAGGCTGAAGTACCCCAGATAGGGGAAGAAATACGGCTGCATGATGCCGAGCTTCACGGCGTCGATGCTCAGACCACTTCAGTCAACACGCTGAACGCCTCACGCGCCGTTTCCTGCACCCCGGGGATGCGCTGACGCAGCGTCTCTCTCAGGCTGTCGCGGTTATCCCAGCAGCGCTGGAGCTTCGCGAGCAGATCCTGCACCGAGCGCGGATCCGCGATGTACTCCTCGAGTCCCACGCTCCGCGCGAAACCGATGTTCCGGTGCGACACCGGCCCATGGCCGCGCGTGATCAGGACGGTGGGCACGTGCTGCGACACCGCCGCGACGAACCCGTGCACGCGGCCGGTGACGAACATGTCGAACTGGCCGATGATCGCCTTGGTCTGCTTGGGCAGATACGGCCGGTCCAGGCACAGCACATCGTCCATGTTCGCGATCTTCCGCTGAGCCACGACCGTCTGCAATTGCTTCACGACGGGATA
The DNA here is from genome assembly GCA_964355365.1 of uncultured Solibacteraceae bacterium. Lineage (GTDB taxonomy): Bacteria > Acidobacteriota > Vicinamibacteria > Vicinamibacterales > SCN-69-37 > SCUN01. Next base: position 27,780 of record CAYHEX010000009.1, read on the forward strand.
GTCGCGACCGTTGATCAGCTTGAAATTCGGCGGCAGCTCGAAACCGTTCTGATGCGACAGCAGCACCACCCGAGCGCCGAGCACATTGACGATGTACTCCACCGACTCGGCGAACTGCGTGTATTCGCTGTCGTCCCGGGGCCACTTGTCGTACGGCCCCTGCAACATGTTGAATCCGCACAGGATGAAGCCGACCGTCTTCTTGTCGGCGCTGGCGATCTTCTCGTCCCGATAGATCCCGGCCATCTCGCTGTCGGGCGCCGGGTCGAACAGGAACGCGGGATCGGTGAAGTTCCGCACGCGCGAGATGTCGAATCCGTTCGCTTTCAGCAGATCCGCGGAGGCCGCTTCGCGATTCGGCACCAGCTTGAAGTCCTTGAACACTTGCTGCGCGAATGCCTTGCTGCGGTCGTCGCTGAACGGTCCCTGCGACCCGGCCAGCAGGACCGTCGGCTTCTTGAGCAGCTGCGCGACGCGATCCTTGATGAGGCCCACCAGAAAGCGATCCGGCCCAACCAGATCCGCGTGGTCGCCCCACATCTCGCCACTGAAGTCGATCACCAGATCGCTCTTCAGCACCTCATCGATGTACGGGGTGGAGCGGACCAGCTTCCCAGTCGCGTTGTAGATCGTGGCAATGCCGAGCTCGTTGAGCGCGTCGTCCACATCGTGATCGGACCAGGAGTAGAACAGCGCCATCGGCACGCACGCAATGCGCTCGCGCCGGCAGAACTCGTCGGTCATCTGAAAGGTGGTGACCAGCTCGGCCTCCGGAAACACCCGATGCAGTTCCCGAACCGCCGTTTCGACGATGTAGTAGTTGCCGATGTTGCCGAACTCGATGCGCCCCCAGTGAACGGTGGCTTGGCCGGTGATCAGAATCCTCATGGCGTGATCGTCTCCGTATGAACTATCGTCTTCAGCACGCCCGTGTTGAGCGTCAGGGGCACACTAAGGAGCACACTGTGCATCGATTGATTGTCTGGGGCGCTGGGCGGAAGGCAGAAACGCTGCTTGACCATCTGGATTCCAGTCGGTTCACGATACTGCACTTTGTCGATAGCGCCCCGGAAAAGTGGGGCACCACATTCAAAGGCTATCAGGTTCAGTCGCCCGACAGCATCGTCGGCGCCGACTTCGACTACGTGTGCGTGGCCTCGTATCGGCACTTCTTCGAAATCAAGAACCGCCTGTACGAATTGGGAGTCACGTCGAGAATCCTCAACGTGACCGAACTCACGCGCAGCGAAGAGACGGTGTCGCCGGTCCTCGGCATCAAGGACGGGCGCGTGTGGCTCCGCAAGATCTGCACCTATGTGGCCCACGCGTGCAACCTGCGCTGCAAGTACTGCAATCACTTTTCCCAGTTCGCCAAGGGCCGTGTCGAGGCGACGGAGGTCGCCTCCTGGATCGACACGTGGAGCACGCGCGTGGTGCCGGATCACTTCTACGTGGCTGGCGGCGAGCCGCTCCTCAATCGGGAGCTGGATATCGTCCTGCGCGCAGCCCGGACGGCCTGGCCCGAGACGGACCTGCACCTCTATACGAACGGCCTGCTGCTGCCCAAGCTCTCGGACAACGTCGTCGCCGCGATTCACGAGACAGGTGCCGACGTCATCGTCTCGAAGCACTATGACGACGCGGAGTTCAACGCCGACTTCCAGAAGTCGGTCGATGCCCTCGATCACTTCGCGCTCCCGAACACGATCTGGAATTCCTTCGACACCTGGACCGCCTTCTACCGGTTGTCGGAGGACAACAAGCCCCTGCCGTGGACGACCGAACCCGCCCTCGCTCACCGCGCCTGCGTGGGCGTGACCGGCGGCCGCTCGGTCTCCATGCTCGATAACAAGCTGTACAAGTGCTACTTGCTGGCCATGGTGGACCACCATCTGCAGCAGGGCGGCGTGCTCGACGGTCGGTGGAGCCTGTTCGACTACACGCCCGTCACCGCCACGGCGTCCGCTCTGGAGATCATCGAAAAGCTGTCGCCGATTCCTGAGGCGGCGTGCACGCAGTGCCCGGAGTTCGGTGAGTTCACGCGGCCGGAGCGCCTGCAACAGAAGCGACCGTCCCCGCAGTAGGGTCGCCGCATCTCTCCGGTTGTACTGACCGATTCCATCCGGTACAGTCTCCGCTGTTCGTGTCTGCATTCGCCGATACCCTGACGACGATCGTGAGTTACGTGCTGGCCGTGCTGGCCGCGCCCTCGGAATCGCGGGCCGCGATCGCGCCGGACGCCGAAGGCCGCCGTCGCATCCTCGCCGTGGAAGACGAAGAGGGCGTGCGCGACTACCTCCGCGCGCTGCTCTCGCGCGAAGGCTATCGCGTGACCCTCGCCACCGGCCATGACGACGCGCTGGCGCGTGCGGCGGAGTCACCATTCGACCTCCTGGTCACCGACGTGAACATGCCCGACGGCAGCGGACCGGAACTCGTGAAGGCCCTGCGGCGGCGGCAACCCTATCTGCCCGCGGTGTTCATCTCGGGTATCTCGAAGGACGAGTTCGCCGAGTTGGCCCCGGGGGAAACGCGTAACTTTCTCCAGAAACCTTTCGAAGGCGCCCGCCTGGTCGGACGCATCGAAGCTCTGCTGCAACGGTAAGGCGCCAGGATCTTTCAACATGGGGGGCCATGGGGAGCCATGGGGAACCCCAACCTTTTCAAGATCAAGACCTCTCAACCGTGAAGAACGCGAAGCACGTGAAGGGGTTCGACCGTCTCTGACCGTAGTCGGTCGGCGGTCGATGATGGGGCCTTGCCGTCGCCAACTTGGGCTGTCCCGTCGAAGGCTAGCGGGCAAGTTGGATGATTCCGCTGAAGGGAATGAGCCGAGCCAACCAGTCGGCAGGGCTTTCGCTGTGTTGTTGCGAACCGCCGGCCCTACCGCCACATCACAGGACTGGGCGGCTCACTGTGACTGCATTTGCAAACGGCGAGAGATGAGCAGATAGGTAGTCCGGGTGCCCGAAGTGCAATGCCTGTTGATTCGGGTTGTACTTGATTGGCTCGCCAAACTCAAAAGTCAGGCGCGCTCGTGCCTCTGAAATCGCTTTCAAGCGGGCGGGGCTGTCCGGCTTATCCCAAAAGCATCCCACCACGGTGCTCATGCCGCCAGTGATAGTCCAGATGACGGAAAGCACACATTTGGACGCACCCGCACGCGGAGTCAGGAGACATTGAATGTCGCCAGCCGCGACGAGCTTGCAATCGGTGTGTGAAGCCCGCAGCGCCGTGAGCGCCTCCTTGGGATCCATATCACGGCGCAGCATACGGCTGTCGACTTGTTCCCAGCCCTTCGGCCAAACCTCGGGCCACTGTGCGGGCGAGCCGACCACCGAAAGAAGCAATGCCAACGTCAACGTTTGGTAGATCAACGCTCACTCCTCTGACCGTCGTCGAAGCCGTCAACGATCGCCGGCCATGAGCGAAACCGACCGCTGTGGAAGCTTAACTCTGCTGGGCGAAGAGGTCTATCTTCGATTCAAGGCCAGAATCGTGGTGGAGTAGTTTGCAGACCGGATGCAAAATCAGGCTGCACGACGCGAGAGCGGCCGCCGATTTCTCGCGATCAGTACAAGAGAAATCTCAGACGGACCAATTTCCGAAAGGCAGTAGGCCATGGGGGTCCGTGGGGAAAACCAAGATCAACTTCAACCTCAACACCTCTGGTTTTTCGAAGAGCCCTTTGAAAGCCTGTTGAGGTGGTGTTGGTGTTGGTTTTCCCCATGGCCCCCCATGGCCCCCCATGTTGTTAGCTTGTAACATGCGCAGCATGAAGAAGCTCGCGCTGTGTCTCTCTCTGTTGTGCGCAACTCTCACGATCGGCGGCGCGGCTCAATCCGCCGACGCGAACTTCTTCTCGGATCTGCAGTGGCGCCTGGTCGGTCCGCATCGGGCGGGACGGATCTACTGGGTCACGGGCGTCGCGGGCGATCCCTCCGTCTACTACGCCGGCACGCCGGCCGGCGCGCTGTGGAAGTCGACCAACGGCGGCACGACGTGGGCGTCGATCTCTGACGCGTGGCCGGTGACCGGCGTCGGCGCGGTCGCGGTCGCCGCCTCCGACCCGAACATTCTCTACGCCGGCACGGGCAGCAACACGCTCGGCAACGGCGTGTATCGCTCGAGCGACGCGGGCGCCACGTGGCAGCACGCCGGCCTCGAGAACACAAAGTTCATTACCGGTCTTCTGATTCACCCAACGAACCCGAACATCGTCATTGCCGCGGCAGGAGCCGGCGGCAACTTCGGCTCGATGGTGTTCTACAACAACAACCCCTCGGCCGCGAGAGGCGTTTACCGCACGAGCGACGGCGGCAAGACGTGGGCGCACACCCTGTTCATGGACAACGCGACGAGCGCCGTGGATCTCGCGATGGATCCGGCGGTGCCGGGTGTCGTGTACGCGAGCATGACCAACGGCCTGTATCGCTCGAACGATGAGGGCCAGACGTGGACGAAGTTGACGGCGACCGGACTCTCCGCGGGGACGACGATCGCGGTGGCGCCGACGACCAACGCACGTCGCGTCTACGCGATTGGCGGCGGCCGCGGCCCTTCGACAGGCTCAGGGCAAGCAGGACTCTACCGGTCTGATGACGGCGGCGCAACATTCCAGTTGATGACGTCGCGGCTCGCCAGCGCGGGCGGACACCTGTATGTGGATCCGAGAAACCCCGACGTGGTCTTCACGATGGGCACCTCGGTGTATCGCTCCGTGGATGGCGGCAAGACGCTCGACGCCATCAAGGGCGCGCCCGGCGGGGACGACCCGCACTCGATGTGGATCGATCCGACCAATCCGCGCCGCATGATCATGGGCGCCGATCAGGGGCCGGCCATCACGGTGGACGGCGGCGCCAGCTGGACGCCGTGGTACACGATGCCGAACGGCGAGTTCTACTTCCTCTCGACCGACAATCAGTTTCCGTATCGCATCTACGCCGCGCAGCAGGACAGCGGCACGGTGTCGATCCTCAGCCGCAGCGACTTCGGCGCGATTCGGCCGCAGGACTGGTATCCGATCAGCGGCTACGAACAAGGTCACATCTTCAGCGACCCGCTGAATTCGCGGTACGTGTACTCGCACGGCGGCGGTCACGTCATTACGCGGTACGACCGCGTCACCGGACAGTCGGGTCCGGTCTTCACGCCGGCGCCCGACGATCGGTTCGGCCCGCGTCCCGGCATGGACCTGTCGCCGAAGGACTCACGGTGGATGTTCGTCGGCTCACAGTTCGTGTACGCGTCGAACGACCGCGTGACGTGGTCGCGCATCAGCGGCGACCTCGCGGTTCGCGCCGATCGACCGACGCCGAACGCGCCGGCCGGCAACAACGGCACGATCACGGCGATCGCCGCGTCTCCGCTCGATGCGAATCTGCTCTGGGTGGGCACGTCGAACGGCCTGGTGCAGGTCACGCGCGACATGGGCAAGACGTGGTCGAAGGTCTCGCCACCCAGGCTGAGCGCGGATGCCGCGCTCACCGTGTGGACGATGGAGGCGTCGTCGCACGATGCGAGCGTAGCGTATGTCGGCGCCATCGACCTCAGCGACGCGCACGGGCCGGCGCTGTTCATGACGAGCGACTTCGGCGCGACGTGGAAAGAGATCAACAACGGCCTGCCGGCGAACGTGCCGACGCGCGCGGTGCGTGAGGATCCGAAGCAGGCGTCGCTGCTCTACGCCGCCACACAACACGGCGTGTTCGTGTCGTTCGATCGCGGCGGCGCGTGGCAACCGTTGCAGCAGAATCTGCCGCCGGCGCCGGTGAACGACGTGACGGTGCACGGCGATGACCTGATCGCGGCCACGTGGGGCCGCGGGATCTGGGCGCTCGACAACGTCACGCCGCTCAGGCAGATCGCCGCCGTGCGCGCGAGCGCCGCGCCGGCGTTTCTGTTCGAGCCGGCCGCTGCGGTGCGCGTGCGGTGGGACAACAACCAGGACACGCCGCTGCCGCCGGAAGTGCCGCAGGGACAGAACCCGCCCGATGGCGTGGCCATCGACTACTACCTCCGCAGCGCCGCCGCTGGGACAGTGACGATGGCGATCCACGACGCCTCCGGCGCGCTCGTGCGCACCTACACGAGCACCGCGCCCGCCGCCGACACGCGCATGCCCAACGTGCCGGCGTACTGGTTCAAGACGCCGGCCACGACATCGACGAAGGCGGGGATGCACCGGCTCGTCTGGGACCTGCGCTATCCGACGCCGCCGGCGCTCGACTTCAGTGCGGATGGCACCGAGGCAAACACCGTCTCGTTCGGCATCATCGCGCCAGCCATCATCGGGGAGACATCGAAGCAGCAGCCGATCGGGTCACTGGTGCTGCCGGGGACCTATGAGGTGCGGCTCAGTGCGGGCGGACAGACGCTGACGCGGAAGCTGACCGTGACGAACGATCCGCGCAGTGAAGCGACGGCGGCGGATCTGGCGGCGCTGGTTCTGCAGGAGCGGCGCCTGTCGGTGGGCCTCG
>CAYHEX010000010.1:0-27107 GCA_964355365.1 uncultured Solibacteraceae bacterium
ACTTCGCTTCGCTCGAGGGCAGAGGGCACAGGGCAGAGGGCAGAGGTGCGGAAGCTGCCTCCCTGTCCACTTCATCTTTTTCAAGACCCGCTGCCGCCAAGGCCATCCCTGCGGCGTTCTCCACTTCCGGCTGCGGCATCGCGTCGCCGGCGAAGATCTCGAGAATCGTCACCTTCGTGTAGTCGATCGCGTCGGTGTAGTAGTCGCACTCCACCGCGCGCACGAACGCCTTGCGATTGTCGAAGTCGAGCCTCTCGACCTGGAACAGCTGCCCTTCCAGGATGTAGATGGCTTTCTCGTGCAGCACCGACGGGCCGCTCGTAAAGTCGGTCTCGCCGATCACGCGCTCGCCGTTGGTCAGATCGACGATCACGAAGTTGTCGGACGTGACACTGCGCAGACTCACCGCGTCGGCCGGATACGACTCGTGCGTCCACTGCCACTGCCCGTCGGTGTGGTGCACGAAGCCTTCCTCGCTCAACACCTGCAGCACTTCGTCGACGTTGATCGAGCCGAAGATGTCGCCGTCGCTGAACGGCATCTCGAACGCGGCGCACTTCACGTGATCGAGCAGGATGTGCAGGTTGTCAGGATTGACCAGCGCGTGCTCGGGCGACGCGCCGAAGAAGTAGTCCGGATGCCGCGCGACAAACTGATCGACCGGCGCGCTCGAGGCGACGAGCACTGCCGCCGATCGCCCTGATCTGCGGCCCGCGCGTCCGGCACGCTGCCACGTCGCCGCGATCGTCCCCGGATAACCCGCCATCACCGCCACATCCAACGCGCCGATGTCGATGCCCAGTTCGAGCGCATTGGTCGACACGACGCAGCGGACGTCCCCATCGCGCAATCCGCGCTCGATCTCACGTCGGCGAATCGGCAAATAGCCCCCGCGATATCCCCGAATCACATCCGCCGCGCCCGGAGGCCCCGCAAAGGCGTCCTTCATGTACGTCGTCAAAATCTCTGTCGAGAGTCGGCTCTGCGCAAAGACAATGATCTGCAGTCCGCGCTTCAGGAACTCAATGGCGACGCGGCGAGTCTCTGAAAGATATGACCGTCGGATACCCAGCTGAGCATTCACGACGGGCGGGTTCACAAAGAGAAAAAACTTCTCGCCGCGCGGCGCGCCGGTCTTGTCGACGATCTCAAACGGTTGCTCGGCAAGCTTCTCGGCCAGTTCCTTCGGATTCGCAATCGTCGCCGACGAGCAGATGAACGTCGGATTCGATCCGTAGTGCTTGCACACCCTGCGCAGACGGCGAAGGATGTTCGCAAGATGGCTGCCGAACACACCGCGATACGTGTGCAGTTCGTCGATGACGACGTATTTCAGGTTCTCGAAGAGCTTCGCCCATCGCGGATGATGCGGCAGGATGCCGGCGTGCACCATATCAGGATTGCTCAGCACGACGTGCGCCTTGCCGCGAATCGCGCGACGCGCGTCCTGGGGCGTATCGCCGTCATACGTGAAGACGCCTATTTGATCGCCCGACTGGCTGCCGATGACTTCCGCCATCTGATGCAGCTCGGCCAGCTGGTCCTGCGCCAGCGCTTTGGTCGGAAACAGATACAGCGCGCGCGACGCCGGATCCTTCAGGATCGCGTCGAGCACCGGCACGTTGTAACAGAGCGTCTTGCCTGACGCGGTCGGCGTGACGATGACGACGTTGCGACCGTGAAGGGCGTGGTCGATCGCCTCGGCCTGGTGCGAGTAGAGCTGGTCGATGCCGCGCGACGCGTAGGCCGCGGGCACGCGCGGGTCGAGCGAATCCGGAAATGGCGCATAGACCGCCGCCTGAGGCGCCAAGCGCCGCACCGCCGTGATGTGCGGGTCGTCGTCACCGGACGTGAGCGACCGCTCGTGGGCCGACAGCATCCGCTGCAGCGCCTGCTGGAGCGACTCGTCTTTGTTGGCGGTGATCGCCGGGAGGGTTTCCATGGAGCGGCTTCGATCTTAGCCGCTTTGGCAGGGGCGATCAAAGGGCGAAGCCAGTAGGATAATTGCCAGGCTATTGGTATTGACGAGCAACCTGACGACTGACATGATTGATGACATGACCAAGCGTATTACGGCAAATCTGCCCGCGGTCTTGTTGGACGAAGCCACGTCGGCGAGCGGCAAGGGCATCACCGAGACGTTGATCGCCGGCTTGGAGCTGGTCAAGCGATCGCGGGCGTTCGCGAAGGCTCAGGCGCTGCGAGGGAAGATCCATCTGGATCTGGATATGGATGAGATCCGCGAGCGCACTCCGGAAACTCGGGGGCGCTACCAGCCGTGAACGGCGTCGTCGCGGATACGTCCGAATGGATCGAGTATCTGGCGGGACGGTCCACCGCGCTGTTTGAACAGTGTCTCGAGACGGGCGCGATCATCGTCCCGCCGATGGTCATCACCGAACTGACGAGCGGTGCCAGAACACGCGAAGAGTTCATGGTGATCGAGGATCTGCTCGGGGACCTGCGTCAGCACGGGCCGACGTTTCACTATTTCTCGCGCGCCGGAGATCTGCGACGACGGCTTCGGGAGAAGGGCCTGTCGGTCTCGCCCGCCGACGCACAGATTGCCCAATGCGCCATCGACCGCGACGCGCCGCTACTCACACGCGACGCGGTGTTCTGGAAGATCGCTGCGCTGACGAAGCTCAGACTGGCGATGGTGGCGTGACGGCAGGTCTCCCGCGGACCTGAAGGTCCGCGGCTACGCTTGTTTCTTGTGCGCGTAGCCCGCGACAATGCCGCTGAGCGCCACGAGCCCGATCATGTTCGGGAACACCTGCAGGCAGTTCATCAGGTCGCCCCAGGCCCAGACGACGTCGGGCTTGGCGATCGCGCCGAACGGAATCAACAGGCAGTAGATCCAGCGATACGGCATCGTCACGCTGCGGCCCAGGATGTATTCGAGGAACTGCTCGCCGTAGTACGCCCAGCCGATCAGCGTCGTGTAGCCGAACAGGAACGCGCAGATCGCGACGATGTAGCCGCCGACGTGCGGGATGGCCATGTTGAACGCGGAGGCCACTGCGGCGCTGCTGGTCGGGCCCATGTGCCACACGCCGGTCAGCAGAATCGTCATCGCGCTGATCGTCGCGGTGACGAATGACACGATGAACACTTCCATCACGGCCTGCATGCCCTGCATCGACGGATCGGTGCTCTTCGCCGTGCCGTATGCGACTGCCGCTGTGCCGTAGCCGGCTTCATTTGCATAGACGCCGCGCGCAATGCCGTAGCGCATCGCCATGAACATGCCGAAGCCGAGGCCGGAGCGCATCGAGAACGCTTCGGTGACGACCAGCTTGAGCACGTGCGGAATCTGACCGGCGAAGCTGACGATCACGATGATGCCGCCAATGAGGTAGAGACCCACCTTCAGCGGCGCGAGCTTCTCGGCTGCGGCGCCGATCGACTTCACGCCGCGGATGATCACCGCCCACGTGAGCACGGCCACAGCCAGACCCGAATACAGCGCCGTGCGCTGCACGTCGCCGAGGATCGGGAGATTCAGGGTCCCGCTCGGGAACACGAAGTTCATCGCCACGCCGATCGAGTTCGGCTGCGTAAACGGCGTTGTCGTCAACGCCGCGATGCCGGCCACTGCAGCGTAAATCCAGGCGAGCGTCAGCCCGGTCGACCGACTGCCCACGGTCCGCAGGTAGTACATCGGGCCGCACTTCACGTCTTCGCCGTTGGCGATGCGGAACTTGATGCCGAGCACCGCTTCCGCGAACTTGATCGACGTGGCGAGGAAGCCGTAGACCCAGATCCAGAAGAGCGCGCCGGGGCCACCCGACACGATCGCCGTGGCGACGCCGGCGATGTTGCCCGTGCCGATCGACGCGGCCAGCGCCGTCATGAACGACTGGAACGGCGTCAGCGCGCCGCTGGCGCCTTTCGACTGCGGGGCCACCATCGCGCGCAGCCCGTCGCCGAAGCGGCGGATCTGCACGAATCCCGTGCGAATCGACAGGAACAGACCGCCGCCGAGGAGCAGGACGATGATGTAGGGGCGGAAGAGCCAGTCGGCAATCGCCTGAATTGCGTCAGCCATCAGATGTTGCTCCTGCTCTGTCCACCGTCAACGGTCACTGAGGCGCCCGTGATCCAGCTCGCCTTCGCGGAGGCGAGAAACGCGACGAGAGCGCCGACTTCTTCGGCCTTGCCAAAGCGGCCGAACGGAATTTCCTTCTTCACGAACTCGGCCATGCCTTGCGGATCGTCCTGCGTGCGCTTCCACCAGGTGCCGCCCTCGAACGAGATCGAGCCGGGCGCCACGCTGTTCACGCGGATGTTGTCTTTCGCGAGCTGCTGCGCCATCGCTTTCGCGAGGCTGATCTCCGCCGCCTTCACCGCGTTGTAGGTCATGCGACCGCCGCTTTCGCGGCCCCAGATCGACGCGATCATCAGAATGACACCGCCGCCCTGCTTCTGCATCTGCGGCACGACGAGCCGCGACATCCGGACGGCCGGAATCAGCGTCTGGTCGATCGCGATCGCCCAGTCTTCGTCGGTGGTGTTGACGATGTCGGTGCCCGTGCCCTTGCCGACGTTGTTCACGAGAATGTCGATGCGCTGAAAGTGCGCCAGCGTCTCGGCGACCACCGTCGCGGCGCCGTCGGCGGTCGAGACATCCGCCGCAACGGTCAGGACGCGGTCGAAGTGTCCGGCGATCTTGCGCAGGTCAGTCGCGGCCGTGTTCAGCGCGTCAACGCCGCGGGCGCAGAGCGTAACCCGCGCGCCTTCCTCGACCAGCGCGCGCGCGGAGGCGAGCCCGAGTCCCTGACTCGAACCGGTGATGATGGCGACGTTGTCGGTGAGCTGCAGATTCAATTGGGAGGGCCTCCGGTCAGATCGTTCAGGCGCCAGTCGAAGTCGCCGTATTTCAATTGAAAGGTATTCTGCAGCAGGAACTCGCGCTCGCTCTGAAAGAGTTTCGGCGCGGCCATGCCGAGCAGCGCCTGCTCGAGCGCACTGCGGCTCACCCACCGCTCGCCCGACTTTGCGAACGACGCGATGAACGCCTCCTGCCGCCAGCCGAAGATCGGCGACACCGTCACCATGTTGGCCGCGCGGTCGACCTTGAAGCAGGCAATGCGCACGACAAACTCCTTCACGACCTGCTCGAGCTGGTCGTTCAGCCGTTCGGCGCGATAGGCCTCGCTGCGCACGCGCCCGCTGCCGACGGCGCCGCGGCCGAGCGCCAGAAGCGCGCGCGCGTCGCCCATCGGCACGAGGATGGTCTTCTCGATCGCATCCAGCGTCAGCGTCCGGCCGGCCACGCGATGCGGCACCTGCTCGAACGAGCCGGGAATCTGCCGGATGCTCTTCTCCGGAAAGTCTTTCGACACGACCTTGATCGGATACTTGTCGATCACCGTCTGCAGCACGAGCGCGTTGTAGGCGTTGATCCAGAACGCGAGCTGTTCGTCCTTCGACCACGCCGCCACCTGCGCGGCCGGCACGTCAAGTGACTGGACGAACTGGTCGAGCCGGCTCCGGTCGCTCTTCAGCGCGCCGTAGTAGACGTAGCCGTCCCGCGTGTAGGTGTCGAGCATACGGTCGAGCGGCGCATAGAAATCGCGCGCGGGCTGCGCGCGCGGCGACATCGCGGCCACGAACAGCATCAGCACCAGCCACTTAACCAAGGAACTGCTGCAGCGCTGCGTTGAACGCCGTCGCCTGCTCCAGATTCGACATGTGTCCCGCCCTGGGAATCATCACCAGCTTCGCGCCGGGAATCGTGGCCGCCATCGCTTCGCTCTCGGCCGGTTTGGTCAGCGTGTCTTCCTCACCGCAGATCACGAGCGCCGGGCCCGTGAATGCCGCGAGTGTGGCTGTCCGATCGGGTCGCGTCTTCAACGCGCCGAGGGCGCCGACGACCGACTCCGTGCGATTCACTTCGATCAGGCGGCGCACGGCGTCCGCCAGATCGGGCTGTTCCTGATGCGTCGTCACACCGAGCAGATTCGGCAGCATCGCATCGGCGGCCGCTTTCGCGCCGTCGCGCTCCACCGCCGCGCGCATCGTGTCGCGGCCGGCGCGGGCCTCTTCGCTATCGGGTGTCATGCGCGTGTCGGCGAGGATCAGGTGCGACACGCGCTTCGGCGCTCGCGCCGCCACGGCCATGGCGACGTAGCCCCCCATCGACAGGCCGAGGATCGCGGCCTTCGAAATGTCGAGGTGCTCCATCAGCTCGATTACATCGGCCGCGTAGTCGTCCACGGTCGCGCCCTCGAGCTGCGCGTCTTCGAACGCGGGGCCCATGCCGCGGAATCCGCGGATGTCAGGCGCGATGAACTGCCAGCCGAGCGGCACGCGCGCGAGTTGCGGCAACCACATGTCGGCGCTCATCGGAAACGCGTGCAGCAGAATCAACGTGCGCGTGCCCTTGAGCATCTCTTCGCTGCGGCCGCCGGGCGACGAAAGGTATCGCACGGACCGCGCCAGCAGGTTCGCAACATTGGTGACCACGGGAGAATACTAACTGGCTTTCGCCTTACAATTTCTCCATGCGTCTATCCCGAGTCCTTGCACTGATTCTTGTCACTGCTCTGTCCGGCGTTGCTGCGTGCAGCGAGCCGACGACTGAAGCGCCGGCCACCAACACGCCAGCCGCCAGCGCGCCGGCGCCCGCGCCGGCCGCGGTCCCGGCTCCACCCGACGTCGCCAAGCCGCCCGCGGACGCCAGCACCGCGAAGTCCGGTCTCGCCTGGAAGGTCCTCAAGCCCGGCACCGGCACCATTCATCCAACGCTGCAGTCGACCTTCGTCGTGCATTACACCGGCTGGACGACCGATGGGCAGATGTTCGATAGCTCGACCCTGCGTGGCGAGCCGCTCGAAATGCCGCTGGCCAGAGTCATCGACGGCTGGAAAGAGGGCATGCAGCTGATGGTCATCGGAGAAAAGCGCCGTTTCTGGATCCCGGAGATCTTGGCCTACCAAGGTCAACCAGGTAGCCCGGCCGGTATGCTCGTGTTCGACATCGAGCTGCTCGACATCAAATAGACATTCGCCATGGCGAGTCGTAGTCGGGGACCTTCAGTCGTAGTCGGGGACCTTCAGTCGTAGTCGGGGGACCTTCAGGCGTAGTCGGGGACCTTCAGGTCCCCGATGGTCAGTACTTCCCCAGCGCCGCCATGAGTTCTTTGGCGGCGTCTGGGGGCACAACGCCGCCGCGGACGATGTCCTTCGCCGCGATGTCTTTCCCGTACAGCTCCTTGTTCTCAGCACCGTCCGTGCGCAGCGTGGATCCCTGCAGCGACACGCCCGCAAACACCCCGCGCGACCGCGACCACGCCAGCATCTCGGCATGCATCGTCGCGTCCGTTTGCGCCGAGGCCTGACGGCCGAGTGGACCCGCAGCCACCGCTGCGTCGGCGCCGACCGTGAACTTGCTGCCGAGCAGCTTGTCCACGCCGCGTCCGCTCATCACGAGCATGATGACGTCGGTTGACGATCCGCCAATCTGAAACCCAACGCTGCCGCCCTCGATGCGCATGCCCGACGGCGCCGACCATCCGCCCTTCGTCCGGCACGCCATGTAGCCGCGCCCGTACTGGCCGCCGAATCCGATCGCGCCCTTCTTCACGCCAGGAACGATCACGACGCACTCCGCCTTCGCCAGCAGGTCCCTGGGGATCGACGCGTCGAAACTGCCCGCCATTTCATTGAGCACCGCAGTGGCGTCGCCGAGACGCCCCGCGTCCGCCCGCACGCCCGAGGACGCGGCCACCAAGACCAACAGAGCGATGACACTTTTTCGCATGATTCTCCTATCCTACCTACGTGAAGAAACTCCTGACGTTCCTGCTGCTGCTCGTCGTTGTCCTCACCGGCGTCATGGCGTTCAACGCCACCCGCTTGAAGAGCTCACAGGTCGCCCCGAGCCCGGCGCTGGACATCGCGATTGATCAGACGTCGGCCGTCAATCATCTGGCCGGGGCTATCCGGTTTCGAACAGTGACCACCGATGCAGAAGCAAAACCCGCGCCGGGCACCTGGCCGACGTTTCATGCCTATCTGGCCGGCATCTTCCCGTTGATCGCGAAGGAACTACCGAGCGAGACGGTCGAAAACGACTCACTGCTCTACACATGGACCGGCCGTCGCGCGGACCTTGCGCCCTTGATCATGACCGCCCACATGGACGTCGTCCCCGCCGCTGATGACACGCTGGCACAGTGGCAACATCCTCCGTTCGACGGTGTTGTGGCCGACGGCGCGATCTGGGGACGCGGCTCGCTCGACAACAAGAACGCGGCGGTCGGTCTGCTCGAAGCGGTTGAAGCGCTCCTGGCGCGCGGATTCACGCCGGAGCGCACGGTCTACATCGGCCTCGGGCACAACGAAGAAGGGGGCGCGGCCTCGAGCGGCGCGAAGGCCATCGCCGCGTTGCTCAAATCCCGCGGCGTGCATGACGCGGTGCTCGTCGATGAAGGCGGCTGGATCTTCGACAAGCTTCCCGGCGTCTCCCAGCACGTGGCGCTCATCGGCACGGCAGAGAAGGGCTACACGTCCGTCGAACTCACCGTGAACGGCACGGGCGGCCACTCGTCGATGCCGCCTCGGGAAACCGCTGTCGGCATTCTCGCGAGGGCGATCGATCGGGTGGAAACGCATCAGATGCCGGGCCGCCTCGACGGCGCCAGTGCCGCGCTCTTCAACGCGCTTGCGCCCGAGATGTCGTTTGGCATGCGCATGCTCTTCGCGAATCAGTGGCTGACAAGACCTCTGCTGCTCAACCAACTCTCGAAGGCGCCGACGACCAATGCGTCGATCCGCACGACCACTGCGCCAACCATGCTGCGCGCGAGCGCGAAGGAAAACGTGCTGGCCTCAACGGCGGCGGCCGTGATCAACTTCCGGCTCCTGCCCGGCGACACGCAGGACATCGTGATCGCGCACCTGCGAGAGGTGATCGCCGACCCGCGCGTCACCCTCGCGGCCTATCACGGCAATCGCGGTGACGAAGCGTCGGGCGCCTCGCGCACGGACGGCCCGGAATTCTCCGCGCTGGCCGGCGCGATCCGTTCGGTGTTTCCGGACGTCCTGGTCGCGCCGTATCTCACCGTCGGCGCAACGGACGCGCGCCATTACAGCGCGGTGGCACCGCACCTCTATCGATTCGTGCCGGTCGATCAGCCCGGCGCGACCGAGCTCCTTCACGCGCCGAACGAGCATATTCAGATCGATGCCTACATGAAGATGATTCGCGCCTACGCGGCGATCGTCTCGGCGCTGGCGCGCTAGCTCACGAGTTGCCATCCATCGTGGCGCCGAGATCCTGCAGCAGCCCGTCGTGCAGGTCGTAGATCCACCCGTGGATGGTGACCGACTGCCCGCGCGCCCAGGCCGCCTGCACCGTCGGTGTGGCCGCCACATTCCGCACCTGCGACTGCACGTTCAGCTCGCAGAGGCGATGCCACCGCATCTCGTCATCGGGCATCGCGTCGAGCTCGGCGGCCTCGTGCGCGCTCAGCACACGTAAGGGCGCCAGCCATGATTCCAACGGCTGCGGCACCGGAGGACCAAGCGCCGCCAGCACACCACCGCACTGATAGTGACCGCACACGATGATGTGCTTCACCAACAGGGTATCCACGGCGTATTGCACGACCGACAGGCAATTCGGGTCGTAGGGATGAACGATATTGGCCACGTTGCGATGAACGAACAACTCGCCTGGCTGCCGCCCGACGATTTCGTTGGCGGGCACGCGGCTGTCGGAACAGCCAATCCACAGATAGTCAGGCCGCTGGATCTCGGTCAGCTTCGAGAAGAACGCAGGCTCCTCGCGCCGATGCCGCTCAGCCCATGCCCGATTGCTCGAAATCAGAGTCTTCAGTTCGTCAGCCACGCAACGATTGTCGCATCGGTCCGGTCTAAGTTATCGTCAGACCATCGAAGGAGCCCGCCAGATGAAACTCCGCCATTTGCTCTCCGCCGCCCTGATTGCCGGCTTGCTCATGCCGGTTGGGACTCTGGCCGCAGGAACGTCTGGGCCTCAGCAACCCGGCCCGGCCGTGAAAGCCATCCGCCAAGCCATCGCCAAACGCCCGGCCGTTCGTCGCCAGCTCGGCAAGCTGACTGTCGAACAGAAACAGCAACTGCGCGCTGACGTGAGGGCCCTGCTCCAGCAGTCGCGCGCGACGTTGACATCCGGTCAGCACACGCGCGGGCAGATGTTGAAAGAACGTTTGAAGCTCCGCGCGGAGATCCGGAAAGCTGTGCGCAAGTACATTCGCGGCGGCGGTCAGTAGCTCACAGCCACCGACGTACCCGCGCGCAGTAGTCGGCGTACTCGGCGCCAAACGCGGCGCGCAGATATCGCTCTTCGCGCGGGATGATGTAGCCGTTGGTGATCCCGATCACGAACGGCAGAAACACCAGCGGCCACGCCCAGTTGGTCGCCAGCGCGCCTCCGAGATAGGCGATCGTCAACCCGAGATACATCGGATTGCGCGTGAACGTGAACGGCCGCACCACCACCAGCGTGCTGGCCGGCTTGAACGGGAGCAGATGCGTCTTCGCGCGCCAGAAGTCCGTGATGCCCCACAACATCAATCCGAAGCCGCCGACCAGGAACGCGAGCCCCGCCACCGACAGGACCTGAGGCGGATCGTCGCCGACGATCAGGAACGGCAACCGTCGGTCCAGCAGGAACGATAGGAAATACGGCAGCACGAACACCAGCGGCGGCGGGAACCGCACGCCGGGATTGGACGGTGCCTCATCAGCCACGATGGCGCTCGATCCAGATCGTGAGCCCAGCCAGAGTCGGCACAAGCGCCAGCGTCGCGCCGATCACGGCGGGAACGCTCGGCGGAGGCGGCGAGAACGGACCACTCGCCCACGCGAGTCCGACAAACACCAAAAGCCCGATGAAGGCCCAGCGGCCGATCGCATCACGTGCCGGCAACGCGCGCACGTACATCACGATGGCGATGAGGGCGAAGGCGCCCTCAACGATCAACGTGCCGGGCACGGAATTCCACAGACCGAGACCGACGCGGAGGCCCCCGGGCCACAGCGGCATATCCGCGCGGTGCGTGATGAAGTCGAGCACCCAATGACTGACGACGGCTGCGGCGACCAGCGCGCCGGCACGCGCGACCGGCCATCGCCGATTCACGAGCGCCGCGGCCAACACTCCCCACAGCACGCTCATCAGAAGGCTGTGGCTCCACGGATAGCTTGCGAAGTCCATCGGAGTAAACGCCGTATTGCCCGGATCGATGCGCACGGTCTCGAGACCGGCCACCACAAAGAGCGGCCACAGCACGTCGAGACCAAAAGCGGCGAGCACCCAGACGGCGAGGGGCACACGGGGCTCGAGGCGCTTCGCGCCGAGACCCACGGCGAGATGACCGATGAACATGGGCTGATTGTAACTATTTGATCCCCGAGATCCAGCCCGCGATGTCGTTGATCACGTCCACCGGCACGTGGCCGGCTGTTTCGTATTCGGTCGGCAGGCTCTTGCCGACGCCGGGCATGAAGAGATGGTTGAGCGTCGGATACGTATGGAACGTCACGTTCGGATTTCCACCGAGCGCAGCCTTCCACTTCACGAAGTCATCGGCCATCGTCACCTGATAGTCGCGCTCGCCTTGCAGGACGAGCAGTGGCTGCTTCAGTGACTTCGCCGCGGTCGCCGGATCGTAGCCACGAAGATCGAGCCAGTATGACGCCGGCGCGCCTTGGATCGCCGCGGGCGTCGTCGCATCCGCCGGGCTGAGCGCGGCCACGGTCTTCGCCAACTGCTCCATCGTGTCGATCTGCTTTTGCTCGTCCGCGGTGATGCGCCCGTCCGCCTCGGCGAGGTAGCGCGACTGTCGCGCCATCGTCGGTGCGAGTTCGCCGGTTGCGCCGGCCATCGAGATCAGCCCCGCGATCTTCGCGTCGCCGGCGCCGATGCGTGGGATCAGCATCCCGCCCAGGCTGTGACCGAGGACGACGACCCGCGCAGGATCGATCTTTGGCCTGGTGCGGAGGAATGCGACGGCGGCCACGGCGTCATCGACGACCTCCTCCTTGACCGTCATGTTCGCGATCGCGGCCATCTTCGCGCCGGCCACGTTCGAGCGTTTGTCGTAGCGAAGCACCGCGATGCCACGCGACGCGAGGCCGAGGGCGAGGTCCTTGAATGTCTTGTTCGGGCCAATCGTCTCATCACGATCGTTGGGTCCGGAGCCGTGCACGAGCACGATCGCCGGGAATGGACCAACGCCGACGGGCATCGTCAACGTTCCGGGCAGCGGCCAGTTCGGCGCGCCCACGGTGATCTCAGACTCGGTGAACTTCGTCGCGTCTGCGTAGGCGGGGGCAGACCACGGTGGTGCAGGCGGCGTGTAGGGCCGCACGTTGAATCCGCCGATCAGCCCAGCCGGGTTGTAGGCCACGACGAAGTCGAGCGGCGCGCGCTCGAAATCGCACGTGACCGTGACGCGCTGCATATTGCCCACCATCTCGGTGCGCGCGCCGCGCTGCTGTTTGAACGCGCCTGCCTGCATGACGAGCGTCGACCACGTCGCCTTGAGCTTGTCTTCTGGCAACGCGGCCTTCATCTGATCGGTGAAGAGCGTCTGGATCTTTGCGAACTCCTGCTTCTGAAGCATCTCGATGAACGCCTGCGCGTCTTTCGACATGTCCTTCGGCGGATTCTGAGTGGCCGAGGCACGGATGGCGAAGAGGATGACGACCAGCACGGCGGCAGACAGGACTCGGCGCATTGGGGTAGTGTGCCACGGCAACTTGTCGGCGACGGCCGCCGTCTAAGCTTTCGCCGGCGCCAATGCCGGCTCGGAGGCCACATGTCATTGCTCGCTGTACGCCGCATCGCGCTGTTCGGATGCGCCACCCTTGTTGCCGGTCTTGCGCTCGCCCCCGTCGCGGCCCAACAGGCCGCGGTCACGCTCACACACGACGCCGTCTTTGACGTCGGCGGCATGATCTACTCCGGCGGAACGACGTTCACCGTCGACAAGGCCGGCGCCGTCACCGGCACCATGAAGCTCGACTTGCCGGCGATCGTCGACGCGAAACTCAACGGAACGGTGCAAGACGGCGTCTGGACTTTCAACTATCCGTTCACGATGAACAATGAGGGCCAGCCCTGCAGCGGCACGTTGTCGGGAACCGCTCAGGTCAAGTCCGACGGATCGGAGGCCGCCGGCCCGGTCACGGTCAGCGGCGACTGCTCACCCGAGGCGTTGGCCGGCACATTCACCTTCAAGAAACGCGCGAAGTAGAGAGCGGTCGGCCCGATAATGGGCGCATGAAGCGAACGCTCCTGCTGATTGCCCTGTTCTCGACCTCCCTCGCCGGTCAGGCGCCGCAGACCGGCTACACGGCCGGCGCGCTGACGAAGCACCAGCAACTGACGCGCGAGATCTACAAGCAACTGATCGAGATCAACACCGCGGACAAGACCGGCACCGTCACGCCCGCGGCCACCGCCATGTTTCGGCGCTTCAAGGATGCGGGCTTCCCGGATGCAGACCTCTTCATTGGCGGACCGCGCCCCGAGAAGCACAACGTCGTCGCCCGCCTCCACGCGAAGACCGGCTCGACACAGAAGCCACTGCTCCTCCTCGCGCACATCGACGTCGTCGAAGCGCTGAAAGCGGACTGGTCGGACAACCTCGACCCATTCGTCTTCACGGAGCGTGACGGCTACTACTACGGGCGCGGCACGGCCGACGACAAGGCGATGGCGGCCATCTTCGTCGCCAACGCGATTCGCCTGAAGCAGGAAGGCTACGTGCCGGATCGCGACATCATCATCGCGCTCACCGCCGACGAAGAGGGCGGCACGGCGAACGGCGTTGATTGGCTCATCAAGAACCATCGCTCGCTCGTCGATGCCGGCATTGTGTTCAACGAAGGCGGCGGCGGAACGACCCGCGAAGGCAAGCCCCTGTTCAATGCGGTCCAGGCCACCGAGAAGGTATTTGCCAACGTCACCATCCGGACGACGAATAAGGGCGGCCACTCGTCGGTGCCGCGGCCGGACAACGCAATCACGCAGCTGTCCGACGCGCTGGCGAAGGTCGGGCGCTATAACTTCCCCATTCAGTTCAACGAGGTGACCAAGGGCTTCTTCACGGAAACCGCCAAGGTGGAAGCACCGGAGATGAGCCGCGCGATGCTCTCGCTCGTCGCGAATCCCAAGGACATGGCAGCTGCGAAGATCGTGACGAAGGACCCGCGCTACAACTCGATGCTGCGAACAACCTGCGTGGCCACGCTGCTTAAGGGCGGACACGCCGAGAACGCACTGCCGCAGCTCGCGGAAGCCAACGTCAACTGCCGCATGTTTCCCGGCGACACCGCCGAGGGCACGCGCGCGGCGCTGACAGCGGCCATCGGCGATGCCGGCGTGGAAGTCACCACGACATTCGCGAAGCGTCCGCCGGAGCCGCCGTCGCCGCTCCTGCCTGAGGTCTTCGACCCGATTCGACGGATCACGAAGGACATGTTCGGCAACATCCCGGTGATCCCGCTGATGGGCACGGGCGCCACCGACTCGCGCTACTACCGGCAGCTCAATATTCCCGCGTACGGCGTGTCTGGATTGTTCTCCGATCCAACCGTCGACGCGCGCGCGCACGGCCGCGACGAGCGCATGCGCGTGCAGTCGTTCTTCGAGGGACAGGAGTTCCTGTACCGGCTCACGAAGGCGGTCGCGGCGGGCAAATGAAATCGGGAATCAATTCGATGAATTGATTCCCGATTTTATTTGCCCCGGATCACATCCAGCACGGCCTCGCCGAGGTCATTGACCTTCTTTTCGCCGAAGCCGTAGATGTGGCGCATGGCCTCGATGTCGGCGGGCTTGAGGCGCGCCAGCTCGCGGAGCGTCGTGTCGTGGAAGATGACGTAGGGCGTCACGCCCCGTTCGCGCGCCACGCGCAGACGCAGCGCCCGCAGTTCTTCGAACAGGTCCTTGTCGACGCCGCTCCACGACTCGGTCTCCGTCTTCGACCGCTTCGGCAGCTTGCCTTTCTCGACCTTGCGCTGTCGCGCGAGGACCAGACCGGGTGCGACGGCAGGGTCCTTCAGCAACGCAACGCCCTCGGCCGTCATCATCAGGATCGGATACTCGCCTTCGGTCTGGATGAGGAAACCCTCGGCAATGAGCTGCTCGATGTAACCGCGCACCTCGTCAATCGATGCGTCCTTCAGCAGGCCGAACACGCTCAGCAGGCTGTGGCCCCGCGAGATCACGGACTCTGTCTCTGCGCCACGCAGGACGTTGACTACGTGCAGGATGCCGAAACGCTGCTGCACTCTCGCCACGCAGGACATGATCTTGCGCGCCAGGGTGACCGACTCGGGCATCTCCTCGAGTTCGCCGAGGCAGTAGTCGCACGCACCGCAGTCGTCTTTCGTCCACGTCTCGCCGAAGTAACTGACCAGCCGCTTGTGTCGGCAACCGACGCTCGACGCGTAGCGCTCCATGTCGCGAAGCAACGTCTTGCGCGCTTCGGACAGCTCGCCGTTGCGCTCGAGCATGACCTTCCATTTGAGGAAGTCCGCGCCCGACACGATCAGCACACACTCGGCCTCGAGCCCGTCGCGGCCCGCGCGACCAGATTCCTGCTGATAGTGCTCGAGCGACTGCGGCGCCCCGGCGTGAATCACGAAGCGCACGTCCGAGCGATCGATGCCCATGCCGAACGCCACCGTCGCCACGACGACGTCGATGTCTTCGTTGAGGAACTTGTCCTGATTCCGATGCCGCACCTCGTCGTCGAGGCCGGCATGATACGGCACCGCGCGGACTTTCTGTTCCAACAACCAGTCGGACAGCGCCTCCACTTCCTTGCGGCTCTGGCAATAGACGATGCCCGACTGGCCCTTGTGGCGCGCGAGGATGTCCTGGAGCTGCTTCTTCAGCGTGGAGCGCGGCAGGACGCGATAGACCAGATTGGGACGGTCGAACGAACCGACGAGCTCCACCGGATCGCGCAGACCCATCTGCTCGATGATGTCGCGCCGCACCCGGCCGGTCGCCGTGGCGGTGTACGCGTGCAGGCTGATGTCGGGCCAGCGGTGACGCAGTTCCGCGAGTTGTCGATACTCCGGCCGGAAGTCGTGGCCCCACTGGCTGATGCAGTGCGCTTCGTCGACCGCAACGAAACTGAGCGGACGACGACCGACGAGATTCGTGAACCCGTCACTGCCCTCGCCCACCAGCCGCTCCGGCGCAACGTAGAGCAGGCTGTAGCGACCCTCGCGAATCCCTGCGGCGACCTCGGCCCGGACGCCGGGCTGCAGCGCCGAGTGATAGCAGGCCGCCGACACGCCGTTACCGACGAGCGTGTCGACCTGATCCTTCATCAGCGAGATCAACGGCGACACGACGACCGCCAGCCCCTCGCGCACGATCGCCGGGGCCTGAAAGCACAGCGACTTGCCCGCGCCCGTCGGCATCACGACGAGCGAGTCGCGATCGTCGAGGATGGCGCGCATGGCCTCTTCCTGCAGAGGCCTGAACGAGGTGTAGCCCCAGTAGCGTTCGAGAACGTCGGCGAGCGATTGCACGTGGTGTCTGATCGTACCTTGAGCCGATCCGCCCATGGACGTCGCATTGCAGGACACGCACGATTTCGAAGCCTCGCAGCCGCCTGCTAGTCGCGCAGCGTTCGTCCCGGCGTCTGCCTGAGAATCCGCCGAGCCGGAAGGTAGCTCGCCGTCATCGCTGCGATCAGCAGCGCCGCCGTCACGGTGGCCAGCACCACCGGATCGGCCGCGCTGACACTGAAGAGCAGGCTCTTGACGACACCCGTCAGCGCAAGCGCGAGGACGAGGCCGATCGCCGCGCCCACGCCGGCCAGCACGGCCCCGCGTTTCACGATCAGCGACACCAACGACACGGGCTCCGCGCCGAGCGCCATCCGAATGCCCATCTCACGTGTGCGCTGCGACACGGTGAACGCGATCAGCCCATACACGCCCAGCGTCGCCAACACCAACGCGGCGGCGCCGAAGGCGCTGATCAGCCAGAGGCTGAATCTCCGGTCACCGACCGCCGCATCGAACGCGCCGGTCACGGTGCGCATCCTCACTGGCACATCCGGATTCGCCTCGCGAATGACCCGGCGCACGGTGTCAGTAAGCGCCGACGGATCCGGACCGCGAACAATCACCGTGAATTGCCCGGCCTGCCCGGGTCGTTGCCGGTACGACGCGTAGAGCGTCGGGCCGGGCGGCGCTTCCGGCGTCAGTTCGCGCACGTCGCCAACGACGCCCACGATCTGCAAGCCGCGCAGGTCGCCGTCCATGTTGCCGAACTGAATGAAGCGGCCGAGCGGATCGCGGCCGGGCCACTGCGCGTCAGCGAGTGACTGGCTGATCACCGCCACCTGAGGCGCGTTCGGTGCGTCTCGCTCGTCGATCAGCCGTCCCTTGAGCAAGGGGATGCCCATCGTCGCAAAGTAACCAGCACTCGCGATGCGGTAGTTCGCGGAGCCGGTCCGGGACTTCAGCGACGGGTCCAGTGGGTTGAATCCCTCCATGCTCATGATTTCGTCGGCGCGCGACATCTCGATGAAGTTGCCGTTGGCGTACGACCCGCCACCAAGGGGAAAGTCGTTGATCAGACCAACATTGGTGACGCCCGGCAATGCCCGCAGCCGCTCGATCACGCCATCCTGAAACGCCACCTGCCGAGCAGCTGCCTGCTCCGACTCATCGCCGGGCATCGTCATGTCCGCAACCAGGGCATCGTCCAGGCGAAAGCCCGGGTCGATGGCGAGGACGGCCGAGAGACTGCGACCGAGCAGGCCTGCGCCCACGAGCAGCACGAGCGTGAGCGCGACCTGCGTCACGATCAACAGCTCGCGGACGCGCATCTGCCGGCGAGAGGCCGATCCGGTGCGGGTGCTCTCGGCCAGCGTCTCGGCGATGCGCACGTGGCGGGTGCCGAGCGACGTGACAACGCCGAGCGCCGTGGCCGACAGCGTGGATACCGCGAATGCGAATGCCAGCGCGGGCCAACTGACGGTCACACTGTCGAGACGCTGCACCGACGCGGGGCCGACCGCAACAAACAGCCGGACCGCGAAGGCCGCGGCGACCAGTCCAAGAGCGCCGCCGGCCAGGCAGAGCACGAGCGTCTCGGCGAGCATCTGCCGGCCGATGCGGCCGGTGGTGGCGCCCAGCGCCAACTGCACCGCGAATTCGCGACGACGGGCCGCGGCGCGCGCGACCAACAGGTTCGACACGTTCGTACAGGCCACGACAAGCAGCAGCAATGCGGCGCCCAGCAGCAGTTGCAGCACCGGCTTGGATGTCGAGGTCACAACTTCGAGAATCGGCACGGCGGTCGCGTCGAACATCCAGGTCTCTTCGCCGTAGCGCGCCTTCAGCGCGCGCGACACGGCACTGATGTCCTCGCGCGCCGCCGCGAGCGTCACGCCGTCGGCCAGACGCGCAATCGGTTGGAAGTTGTGCGCCGTTCGGGACGCCGAGGGCCGATTTTGCTCGCGCGGCAGCCAAATGCCCGTGTCGATCGGGTAGTCAAACCCCTTCGGCATCACGCCGATGATCGAGTAGCGCTCGCCGCTGATCGTGATCTCATCGCCCTGGGCGCGCGCGCTGCCGCGCCACTTGTTCCAGAAGGGCCAGCTGACGATCGCGACCTTCGCAGCGCCTGGATGCTGCTCATCAGGCAGGAATGCGCGGCCGTTGTCCGGACCGACGCCCATCACGTCGAAGAAGCCCTTCGACACGCCGGACGTCTTCACCAGTTGAGGCTCATTCGCGCCCGACACAGGATTCCGGCCGTAGTTGCCGACCTCGACGAGCGCCTTGAAGCTGTGCGTGCCGTCGCGCCAGTCGTTGAAGTTCGGCTCCGACACATTGCCCCTGCCGCCCGTCTGGCCGAGTTGGTAGAGGCGCACGATGCGATCGGACTGCGGATACGGGAGCGGTTTCAGCAGGACACCGTCAAAGACGCTGAACATCGAGACGGCAGCGCCAACGCCGAGGCCGAACGTCAGGATGGCCGTCACCGCGAATGCCGGCACTCGCGCAAGTGTGCGGAAACTGATCCGCATGTCGCGCAGGAAGTCGCGCAGCAGGGCCCCACGAAACTCGTCGCGCGCGGCCTCCCGCGCCTGCTCGACGCCACCGAACTTGAGCAACGCGGCCCGCCGCGCCTCGTCCGGTGGCATGCCGCTCCGGATGTTCTTGGCCGTCTGCTGATCGATATGGAACGCAAATTCGTCCGAGAGCCGCTCGTCATGCTTCGACATCGTGGCTCCTCAGGCTTCCGTGGCTTTGAGCACGAGGTTGATCGCGCGCGACATCCGCCGCCAGGCGTCGATCTCGCTGCTCAGGTGCCGGCGACCGGCGGCGGTCAGCCCGTAGTAGCGGGCGCGCCGGTTGTTCTCGGTGACGTCCCAGCGGGAGGCGATCAGGCCCTGACGCTCGAGGCGGTAGAGCGCTGGATACAGCGTGCCCTGGCCGACGCAGAGCACCTGCTCGGACCACTGTTCGATGCGTTCGGTGATCCCCCAGCCGTGCATCGGCTCGAGCTGCAGCGCGCGCAGCACCAGCATGTCGAGGGTCCCTTGCAGAATGGACTCCGCATCCTTCTCAATACGTCCAGCCATATGTCTCCTTGTGACGGTCCAAAGGAGCGTATGGTTGCTTCCTTTCGACCGTCAACAGGAGTGCGATTCCGGACAGGCCGCGCGGTCGGCGTGGACTACTGGCGCTTGCGGCGGGTGATGCTGACGAGCTCTTTGCCGCCCGTGATGGTCTGACCGACCGTCAGGCCGACGATCTGGTAGCCGATGTCGCCGACTTCCGCGAGTTCCTTCTCCATCGTGCCGGTGCGGTTGGTGGCGAGCAGACGGTAGTTCCAGCCCGTCGCCGGGTGATCCTTGTCGAGTTCCATCACGATCACCACTTCGCGCCCGCCGAGCAGCGACTCGAACACCGTCTGGCCCTTGAACTCGAATCCGTCGTCGGCCGCGAGCTGCATTTCGCGCTGCATCGTGCTCGTGCGGCTCGTCGCGAGGAGTTTGTAGCGGAAGTGGCCCTTGCTGCCGGTGCGCGACATCACGCACACGCTCTCCTTGCCGCCGGCCGCCGTTTCCCCACCCATGACCGCCTGAAACCGGAACCCGGCGTCGGCCGCCTGATTCATTTCCTTTTCCATGGTCGACGTGCGTGTGGTGGACAGCACTCGATATTCGACGGGCGTGGCTTGGGCGAGGACCGACGCGGACAGAGCAAGGCCGGCGGCAACAACGAGCGCAGCAAATCTCATGCGGAGATTCTAACCTCGTCGTCTCAGATCTTCACGCTCGCGGTCCAGCGCGCGGGTCTCGCTCTCGAGGCGGGCAACATCACTGGCGGCGCGCCGGGATTCGGAGAGAGCCTCGTGGAGCGCGGCCTCCGCGGCGGCTCTCACGCGGTCCGCGCGGTCGCACGTCGCCCGTGCCGCCAAGAGCGCCGCGACCAGCTTCGTCGACCGCGCGTCGAGCTCGCGCAGACGCGTCTTCGCCGCCTCGGCCGCTCGCTTCGCGGCCTCGGCCACGTCATCGGGTTTCGGCCTCGGCGGCGCGAAAGTGACGATCTCGGCCATGGCCTTGGACGACACGGCGCCCTTCATCAGCGCGCCAAAGGCACCGAAGCCGATCGGTGCGAGAGCCTTCGTTAACCGCCCTGGCTCACCGCCACCCGGCAACGCCTGCAACGTGTCGACGACCGACTTCATGGTGGCCGGAGTGGCCGGATCGCCGGCACGGGCGAGGATCGCCCGCGCCTGTTCGGCGGCGTCTTTCACCGTGGCGCCATGCTGCGACTCCAGCGTGCGCAGATCGACCTTCGTGCCCGTGAGCATCTGCGCATGCGCCGCACGCACGCGTTCGGACGCGCGGATCAGCTTGTCGTAGACACGCCGCTCGCACCAATAGAGCTGGTTAACCGCCCATGCAGCCGCCGTGGGCTTGTCGAGCGACTTGATCGCGGCGCCTGTGCCCCCACGGGCCTTGGCCAGCGCATTGCGGGCCTCGGTGAACTCGCCGGGCAAGAGCTGATAGAGCCGCTCGAGTTCCGCGTCTCTGCCCACGACCGCGCTAGCGCCCGGTCGCCGCGAAGCGCCGGAAGGCGGTGACCGAATCGGCCTTCGTCCACACGCCGACACCGCCGTTCACGTCCCGGTCGATGGTGTGGTGCACGCGGAAGGTGTCGTTCACCGTCGCGATGACGTCGCGGCCGGTCACGTTAACGGTGAGGGTGTGCCAGACACCGAGCGGCACCTGCTCGTGCAACTCGCCGTGCGCGAGCACGGTGCGCTCGCCCTTCTCGTACTTCCACAACGCGACGTTGCCATCCTTGGTGTTGTAGCGCGCGTAGAGGTACGAATGGTCGGGACGGATATTGAACGCGATGCCCGCCGTCTGGTCGGTCGCGCCGGCAATCAGCTTGAATTGCACGCTGATCGTTCCACTCGTCAGACCCCGCGCGGCCGGAGACGCCGCCAGCGGAAAAATCGTGGGTGAAGCAGCCGCTGTCAGAAACGTCGCGCCGTCCGCGGCGAAGTACTTCCGCGCGGATTCCTCAATCGGTTTCGGCGCGGCGGTGCCGTCGATCGTGAATGTTGCCTCGCTCGCTTCGGTGCCCGCCCGCCACAGCCCGATCAGCGGCACCAGGCTCGGACCGTCGGCGGTCGACTGCTCTGCCACGAGGCTTGGAACCACCAGAGACACAACGCCCAGAGCAGACAATATCAATTTGCGCATGGCGACAAGTTATCATCGTGGCACATGCGTCTCAACGTCCTCAATCGCAAGGTCCACTACTGGGCCAGCGCCATCATTGCGATTCCGCTGATCACCGTCGCCGTCACCGGCTGTCTGCTGCAGCTCAAGAAACACTGGACGTGGGTGCAGCCGCCCGAGACACGCGGCAGCGTCAAGGCGCCGACGATCGAACTGAGCCACGTGATGGCCTCACTCAAGGCGCATGCGCCGCTCAACGTCACCGGCTGGCAGGACGTCAACCGGCTCGACGTCCGCCCCGACAAGGGCGTGGTCAAGGCGTGGCTGAAGTCCAACTGGGAAGCCCAGATCGATCTCGGCACCGGCGAGATTCTGCAAGTCGCCTATCGCCGCTCCGACTGGATCGAGTCGATCCACGACGGGTCGATTTTCGGCGACGGCGTGAAACTCGGCATCTTCCTCCCTGCCGCCGTCGGGCTCGTGCTGTTGTGGTGTGGCGGCGTGTGGATGTTCATCTACCCGATCCTCAACCGGCGCCGCGTGCGCCGGTTGAAGACCGCGTAGCCTGAACGCAGGACAGCCGTCCCGTCTACTTCTCCGGCAATGGCACCACCGTAAACGACTGCGCGGGCCCGACGGCCGTAAACGTGCCGTTGACGATCTTGCCAATCGTCGCCGTGAACTTGCCCGCCGCAGCCGTCGCGCCGCCACCGCCGCCGCGCCCGCCACCGCCACCGGCTCGGCCGCCACGACCGGCCGCAGCAGCATCTCCCGCCGGAGCAGCCGGCGGCGCACCCGCGAGGTTCCACACCACGCGCTTCACGCCCGGTTCGTTCGCCAGGTCGATGCGCCGGACCTCTTTGCCCGATGCGTCATTGATGGCAATCGCCCACTGCGTGCCCGCCGGTGCCGCGTCGCGCACGTGATACGTCAGGATCGCGCCATACGGTGGATTCGGCGCCGTCCAATCGCTCTGCACCGCCCGCACCTGCGTGCGCATCGTGAACTGATACGCGTGGCGCAAGGGGAGAAGTTGCGCGTCCTGCGCCATCGACTGCGACGTCACGCCGCGGAGCGCGCTGTAGTCGTCGAGCACGTAGAAGCCGCGGCCGAACGTGCCGAGCACCAGATCGCTCTCGCGCTTCTGGATATCGAGGTCCCGCACCTGAATGGTCGGCAGCCCGCCTTTGAGCTGCACCCACTGGGCGCCGCCGTCAACGGTGAAGAACAGGCCGTACTCGGTGCCGAGGAACAGCAGATTCGGATTCACAAAATCCTGAACGATCGCCCACGTCGGATGGCGATCCGGCAGGTTGCTCGTGACATTCGTGAACGTGCGACCGCGGTCGGTACTCTTGACGACATACGGCTTGTAGTCGCCGCGCTGCCAGTTGTTCAGCGTGGCGTAGACGACGTTGGCGTCGAGCGGCGAGGCCATGACGTCAGACACATAGGTGTACTTCGGCACGCCTGGAAAATCCTCGACCTTCCGCCAGTTCTTGCCGCCGTCTTCCGTCATCTGCAGCACGCCATCGTCGGTGCCGACGACAATCAACCCGGCCACGACGGGCGATTCGTCGATCGAGACGATGTTGCTGAGCGCGGTGGTGGCGCGGTTGAAGCCGACGGTCTTCGCCGCGTCCCACTGCTTGCCCATGATCGGCACTTCCGCGGCGTCCAGCTTGCGTGAGAGGTCCGGGCTGATGCGCGTCCACGTGTCACCGCGATCGTCCGTGCGATAGAGGTAGTTCGTCGCCCAGAGCAGGCTCTTGGCGTTGTGCGGACTCACGATGTACGGCGCATCCCAGTTCGCGCGTTCGTTTTCGAATCCGCCACCGCCGCCGCGGCCACCCGTGGCGGCAGGAATCGCGCTGCCATCGAGGTTCTTCGTGTTGGTCGGATTCGGCCGAATCCCGCGCGACTGGCCGGTCCTGAGATCGGTGCGCGTCACGCCGCCGTTCTGCGACGTGGCGTACGTGAAATTCGGATCGTCGGAGTCGCTGCGCGTGGTGAAGCCGTCACCGCCGCCGGTGTTGTACCAGTCGCTCGTGCGAATGCCGACGCTGTTGCGCGTGCGCGCCGGCCCGCACATCGAGCCATTGTCCTGCGTGCCGCCGCACACGTTGTAGAACGGCACCATGTTGTCCACCGACACACGGTAGTACTGCGAGATCGGCAGGTTCGTGAAGTGGCGCCACGTCTTGCCCTCGTCGTACGACTCCCACAAGCCGCCGTCGTTGCCGAGCACAAAGTGATTGCGGTCTGCGGGATTCGGCCAGATCACGTGGTGATCCACGTGCACGCCTTGCAGTGGAAACACGCCCCAGGTCTTGCCGCCATCGGTGCTGCGCTCGAGGTTGGTGCTCATCGCGTAGATCGTGTCGGGCCGAATCGGATCCACAAAGAACTCGTTGTAGTAGCCGGGGTCGGCGTTCATGTACCAGTTGCCGTCGTCGCCCTGCGCGGGGCCTTCCTGATCGTCCGCGTTGCGATCGGTCGTGGCCACTTCGTCAGTCGTGTCGATGGTGCCCGCCGCGCCACCGCGGCCGGCGCCGGCGGCGCGCTTGCCCACACGCGCCCACGTGGCTCCCTGATCGTCGGAGCGATAGAAGCCGCGCTCTGCGGCAAGGGCGTCGACCATCGCGTAGAGGCGCGTCGGTTTCACCTTGGCATCGACGGCCAGATTGATGCGGCCCATGTCGTTGACGGGCAGGCCCTTGGTGAGCTTCGTCCACGTCTGGCCCGCGTTGGTCGACTTGAAGATGCCGCTCTCGGGTCCACCCCCGACAAACTGACCGACGGCTCGCCGCCGCTGCCAGAGCGATGCGTACAGCGTGTTGGGGTTCGCCGGATCGATGACGAGTTCGTTGGCGCCCGTGTCGGCGCTCGCCGTCAGGATCGCCTTCCACGTACGGCCGCCGTCCGTCGTCTTGAACACGCCCCGCTCGCCGCCGTCGGCCCACAGCGGCCCCTGCGCGGTCACGTAGACCACGTTCGAGTCGCGCGGATCGATCTGGATGTTGCCGATATGTTCGGACGTGGCGAGCCCCACGCGCGCCCAGGTCGTGCCGGCGTCGGTGGACTTGTAGAGGCCGTCGCCGATCATCGAGCTGCGCGGATTCGAGTTCTCGCCGGTGCCGAGCCAGATGATGTTGGAATCCTTCGGATCGACTTTGATGCAGCACATGTTGAACGACCCACCGTTGTCGAAGAGGGACGTCCACGTGATGCCGCGGTTCAGGCTCTTCCATGCGCCGCCCGCCGCGGTGGCGACGTAGTAGATGTTGGGGTTCTTCGGATCGACCTCGAAATCCGCGATGCGGCCGGTCACGAGGGTCGGGCCGATGCTGCGAAGGCGCAGTCCCTCAAAGACGGCCGGTGTCATCCGATCATTGGCAGGGGTTTGTCCCGAAGGCACAACGACGGCAACGACACAGGCGACGGCAGCCAGAACAACAGTGAGGCGTTGATTCATAGTCGAAATTCTCGCACAGCTCGGGCCGCCGATCGCGTCAAACACCGGGCACGGGATGTCGTCGCACGGCGCGATATCATGCGAGCGGCGTGCGCGTGATCACCGGATGATTTGCAAACACATCGGCACGTGTGGCGGCTGTTCGCTGACGGAGCCCTACGACGATCAGCTGGAGCGGAAACGCGCATGGCTCGCCGACCTGCTCGGCCTCGACGTGCCGCCGCTCATCCGGTCGCCACGGGAGGTCGGTTTCCGACAGAAGGCCGCGTTCGCCTTTGGGTCACCACAGCGCGGCCGCGGGCTGCTGATGGGACACTACGCCGCGGGGTCGAACCGCATCGTCCCTGTTGACGAATGCCCCGTCCACAGCCCGCGCGCCAACCGGATCGCCTTCGCGCTGCGCGATCGTCTCGTCCGCGCGAATGTGGCGGCCGCTGACGCGCCCGGCGGCGTGGTGCGGCACATCGTGGTGCGAACAACCGAAGACGACCGCGAAGCCGTGGCGATGCTCGTCGTCACCGAGAACGACAAGTCGCTGCGCACGCCGGTGCGCGGGCTGATGGAATCGGCGGATGCGCCCGACGGCTTCTTCATCAACATCAACAGAAAGCCGGGCCCGCTCATGGTCGGCGGCGAGACGCTGAAGATCGCCGGCCGCAGCCACGTGCGCGAGCGCGGCATCACGATGAGTGACGGCGCCGCCCTCGTGGACTTCCTCGTATCGCCCGATGCGTTCTTCCAGACCAATGTCGGCGCCGCGCGAGTGCTCGTGAATCTCGCACTCGATGCGATCCCGGCCACCGGACGTGTGCTCGATCTCTACTGCGGCAGCGGACTCTTCTCGCTCCCGCTCGCGAAACGAGGCGCCTCGGTGACGGCGGTGGAAGAGAACCGCACCGCCATCGACGATCTCAACACGAACGTGCAGCTCAATCGTCTCGACGCCGGCCGTATCCGCGCCATCGCCGGCCGCGTGGAGGACGTCATTGGCAGCGTCGCCGGCACAGCCTGGGACGCGGTCATTCTCGATCCGCCGCGCGACGGATGCGACCCCGGCGTGCTGCAGGCCGTCTTCGAGGACCTCGCGCCGCCGCGTGTGATCTATGTGTCCTGTAATCCGGAGGTGCTGGCAGACGACCTGCCACCCATTCTCGACCGCGGGTACCGCGTCGAGCGCGCACAGGGCGT
This sequence comes from uncultured Solibacteraceae bacterium, assembly GCA_964355365.1. Taxonomy (GTDB): domain Bacteria; phylum Acidobacteriota; class Vicinamibacteria; order Vicinamibacterales; family SCN-69-37; genus SCUN01. The sequence goes on from CAYHEX010000010.1 coordinate 26,406, forward strand.
CGACATGTTCCCGCACACGGAGCACATCGAGACGGTGGTGACGCTGGTGCGGAAACGGTAGGGCATCCAGACACGCACGAGCCATAACAAAGAACGGGGCGGCGAGATCACTCCCTCCGCCCCGCTCGTTCTTCGGTGCGAGGCCCGTCGAAATTCAGCACGAAGTGCTTGTACTCCGGGTGCAGGAAGTCGAACCCGTAGCGGAACTTCTTCATTTCTTTGAATGCGTCGGCTCCAATGATGCCGTCATGGACCATGCGGTAGACAGCGGTCATCACGCCCGTGCGATGCCGCCCGCCCACGCAGTGCACGAAGACAGGCTGGTTCGATGAATCATCCACAAGGCGGAGGAACGTGTCGATCAGCTCTGGTGTTGGCGCCACGTGCACATCCATCGGCAGTTGAACGAAGTGCATTCCCGCGGCTTCGGCCAGGACGCGTTCCTCCGGCCGCGTTTCGTCGACGCCGGCGAGACAGACGACGAGGCGGATGCCGAGCGCGGCAAGATCCCGATAGTCGTCGCCCATCGGCTGCTCACCGCGGAAGTACGCGGGGCTGACTTGGGCAAAATTCCCGATGTGAATCCGACCGCTCACGCCGGGGCGACGCCGCCTTTGTCTTTGATCTTTTGGGGCTCGTTGTCGTACCCCGCGCCCGGGCCGGTGCGATCCCCGGTGTCGGCCTCGACCGCACCTTCGTGTG
>CAYHEX010000010.1:27207-31941 GCA_964355365.1 uncultured Solibacteraceae bacterium
CCCGCGCCCGGGCCGGTGCGATCCCCGGTGTCGGCCTCGACCGCACCTTCGTGTGCCGGCGGCGGCTCCTCGATATCGGGTTTCGTGGGTGTATTCGGCGGTTCCTGACGCTTGGGCGCCGGTGGGTCTACAGGGTGCTTCGGATCGGGTGTGGGTGGCGTGGACATGATCGAACCTCACGTCCAAGGTAGTCCAGGGACACGACCGCGCGCTGCTCACTTCAGCACTCCTCTGAGCCGGCGGTTCTAATTTGAGAAGTTTTGAGATGCTGGCACAGACACGTGTCAGGTGAACGCCGCACACTTGGCGCATGAAACTTCTCGGAGCCCTTCTGGCCGCCTGTGGCCTGGCCATCGCCTGTGGCGGCGGCTCGTCGCCAACGACGCCGGACACCAGCAGCACCAGCACGTCGACCACGCCCACCACGACCACGCCGGTCGCCACACCGTGCCGATCCTTCAGGGACCAGCAGATCACGCTGTCGACACGGACGGCGAACTTCACGCACGCGCCGTTCAATGCGGCCGAACTCGGCCTCATCACCAACGGCGACGAGACCAATGATCCACGGTTCTCCTATCAGTGGGTCCGGGGTCTCTCGACGTCCATCTACGCGCCGGCCGACGGGGTGCTCATTCGTATTCGTCACAAGGCCGAGAACCTGCCGGAGTTTCCCAGTGACGACTACGATTTCTTCTTTCTCGCCGCGTGCGACCCGGCGCGGCCGAGCGAGGGCGACACGATCTTCCGGTTCAATCACATTACCGACCCGCGCGCAGATCTGAAGGCCGCCTATGCCTTCGGCGCGTTGCCGGCCCCGAGTTTCAACCCGTTCGTCGAGCACGAAGAACGCCAGGCCCCCACCACCAACATCGTCGTTCGCGCGGGCGACTTGCTGGGCTCCACTCGCGGCACGCCGTTCGCCCACGATTTCGACTTCAGCATCTCGGTGAACAACGCCACCGTCTGTCCGTTCAGCGTGCTCAGTGAACCGCACAAGACCACGCTGCTGAACATGCTCGGCCCGCTCTCCGCGAGTCCCGCCGGCCCGCCGTCGCCCGGCTATCCGTGTCGCGGATACGGCGCCAAGCCGTAGGCCGGCGACGTCGGCCGGTCGCTAATCTTGCGATAGACGTACGGCTGGTTCGGATCAGGCTTCGGCGCCGTGCGCAGCAGGAACGTTCCGACGAATGCGAGACACAAGAAGCCGAGGAGCGCGGGCGTGACCTTCGTGGGCGAGAGTGTCTAACGCGTGCAATCGCCTGAGCAAACTTGTGACGGTAACCGGGGACGGCATCAAGGGCCAATTTGGCGGCCAGGCGCCTGTGACCTCAGCTGTCAGATCGACGCGGGACGATGTATTCTCCATGAGTCCTATGCACCTTGCTCGATCGTCATCGCGCCCCGCGGGGCTGAAGGTTGCCGGCCTGTTCGCAGGGATCGGAGGAATCGAGCTTGGCCTGCACCAGGCCGGCCATCAGACGACTCTGCTCTGCGAATTCGACCCAGCTGCGCGACGAGTGCTTGAGGCGAGCTTTCCGGGAGTTGAAATCGCGCCGGATGTGCGGGAACTGAAGGACCTTTGTGGTGCCGAACTCGTTACAGCCGGATTTCCCTGCCAGGACCTGAGTCAGGCTGGACGGACTGCCGGCATCGGAGGCCGTAATTCAGGGCTGGTTTCGCACGTGTTTCGACTGCTCGATGCTCGCAAGAAGCAGCCGGATTGGCTCCTGCTGGAGAACGTGTCGTTCATGCTCCATCTCGAACGTGGCGATGCCATGCGTTTTCTCATCGATTCTTTGGAGTCACGCGGCTACTCATGGGCGTATCGAGTCGTAGATACACGAGCCTTTGGTCTGCCGCAACGTCGCCAGCGAGTGATCGTTTTGGCCTCGCAAAAGCACGATCCTCGGTCTGTGCTATTTGCTGATGAGGCTGGTGAACCGAAAGTCGGCACCGATCCGAATCTATGGCGCGGGTTCTACTGGACCGAGGGGATACGAGGCCTCGGGTGGGCTGTCGATGCGATACCGACGCTCAAGGGTGGGTCGACAATAGGCATCCCATCGCCGCCAGCAATCTGGAGGCCGGCCGATGACTCCGTGGTGACGCCGGAAATTCGTGACGGCGAACGCCTGCAGGGTTTCCCGGCGAACTGGACCACGCCGGCATTAGAGATCGACAAGGTTAAGTTCGGTCATCGCTGGAAGCTGGTTGGCAACGCAGTCAGCGTGCCTGTATCTCGTTGGGTTGGCGAGCGACTGCTGAAACCGGGAACGTTCGATGATCGCTTGACCGACGATGGCCTTCATCGAAAGGCTGCGTGGCCGCCGGCGGCTTTCGGTGCCTGCGGAAAGGTCTTTGCGGTCGATCGATCGTTGTGGCCCGTACGTTGGGCGCGACCGCATCTGTCGGACTTCATTGAATATCCGGTTGTGCCCCTTTCATTGCGAGCAGCCTCTGGTTTCTTGAGCCGAACTGAACGCGGCAGTCTTTCCTTTGAACCTGGGTTTCTTCACGCCATCGCCAGGCACATCCGTCAGGTTGGACGTCTGACAAGTCGCGAGACATCGAGGATGCATGTCGGCACCGCCTGAGTTTCGAGCCTCAAAGGCCATGTTTGGCCCTCAGATCCTCGTGGCGTCGATGGTCGCGCGAGATGGCGGTTTCAAGCACGGAAACTCTTGGCAATACCACTCGCGCAGTGACTACCACTCAAAGGTTGCATGTTGGGGCTTGCTGTTCGATTTGATGAGGCACTGTTCGCTGCTGCGACAACAGGCCGCCTCGGGCGTCGTGGCCTACGGACTCAATCACGAAATGCGAGACTTCAAGACCGGCCGAAAGAAGAAACTCGACCTGGTTATTTGTCGGCCGCGAAGCAAATCGTTCGGCGGCGAACCTGGTTCGTTCTTCGCCGATCAGGCACATGACCTCGGCGTCATCCTTCCTGACGAGGTCAAGCAGGAGCTTCTCGACCTGCCGCGACTTCAGGAACTGCCCGTGGGTTCCGTCCACATCGCCGTTGAGGCCAAGGCATGCATGACGGCCTTTGGCAAAGCACGGCCTCGTTTGTATGACGAGTTGAGCTCGAGTCACGTGGCGATCCATGGCAACTCACCCCATGCGATTGCGGTTGCCCTGACGATGGTCAACTTCGCTGACACTTTCATCAGCCCGGGTCGAAATGATTTCGCGTTCTCTGATCGTCCCCCAACCGTGACGAAGCACCGGCAGCCTTCAGACGCCGCATCGGTAATAGCGAAGATCCGAGAGATTCCACGGCGATCCAGGGACAGTGAAGATGGTTTCGACTCTTTGGCGATCGTCGGTGTGTCATGCAAGAACGATGGCAGTCCGGTCACACTCGTGACCGATCCTCCGGCTCCGCAACCTGGCGACATCGATCACTATGAGATGACGGTTCATCGTCTTGCCCAGCTCTATGAGCAGCGGTTCAAGAACATCGAAGGCTGATCGCCGGAGTCGTTCGCCGCAGAAGGCGGCGCTTCATCCGCCTTCCAAGGTGACTCGCAAGCTCCTATCGAATCGAGCGAGTCGGCGTCCAAGCCCTCCGAGGCCGCCACGGCATCGATCGTCGGCCCCAAGTTCTCGAGGTTCTGCCAAACATGGTGTTCGCGAAAATGCTCAGTCAGGTTCGCCATAGCAGCATCTCAAACTAAACGGGGCGGAAGGATTGCTCCTTCCGCCCGGGGAATTGCACTACGCAGCTTCAGCAACCACCATCAACGCCCGCTTCTTGCTGTCTCCTCGAACGCGGTAGCGCCGGCCACACGCTGGACAATCCGTATGGCAATCGTGACCGAACTGAAAATACGAACGCCCAATCAACTGTTGCCCGCATTCGCAATTCCAAGAAGCGTTGTTCCCTTCTGCAATTGCCTCGCTCTTGGTTCCATTTGAATGAACGACATCAACAAACCGCAACTTCAACTGAACATCTGCCATTTGTGCTTTCCTTTCCCTACTTCACAGATGCCATCCACATTTGCGGTTGACCTTCCGAACGCGTTGATACAAACTGCGTTCTACTCGAAGTCGGCCCGCAGGGCCGGACAGCAATGCCCTAGAGCCACGGTTACAGCCGTGGCTTTTTCTTTTACCGCGAGAGTTTATGTAATTCGGTAGTTCTGTTCTCTGTGCGTTCCAAATCAAGACGGGGCGGAAGGTTAGTCCTCCGCCCCGCTCAGTTTCCTTTGACCTCGGCCCTCTTACCTCGCCTTTGCCCTGTGCCCTCTGCCCTTTGCCCTTGTCACGCGCATCCGCTCGTCGTCCCACAGTTCTGACACTTGTAGCAGGCACCTGACCGCACCATGATCGAGCCGCAGGTCGTGCACGGCGGCGCGTCTTCCTGGTTCTGCATTGAGGAGAACTGGCTCTTGCTCGCTTTCGACGCCGGACCTGAAGGTCCGGCGCTACGAGCGCCGGCGCCTCCGCCGGCGCCTGCGCTGTTCGCCAGGGCCGCCACGTCAAGCGTCAGCTGTTCGGGCGTCGTCACCGTCTCCGGCACGTTGAGGCCGGCGGCGTACTTCGCTTCGTGCGACAGGAACTTCCCGGCCATCCACCGGAAGATGTAGTCGACGATCGACTTCGCGAAGCGGACGTCGGGGTTCTTGGTCATGCCCGCCGGTTCGAAGCGGACGTGGCTGAACTTGTCGACCAGGTCCTGCAGCGGCACGCCGTACTGCAGCGCGTAGCTGATGGCCTGCGCGA
>CAYHEX010000011.1:0-23075 GCA_964355365.1 uncultured Solibacteraceae bacterium
GCATGGCAGGCACGCTGCGGCATCTGCAGAAGACGTACGGCGTCGACGCGGTACAGATGCACGACATGGACTTCTTCATCTCGGAGGATCGGACGAAGGAGTTTGCGACGCGGATCGCACCGCTGAGTCTGGCGTGGTGGGCACTCGGCCGCGTGGACGTGCTGATGGGTTACAGCGACGCGACGTGGCAGGCGATGCAGCGGTCGGGACTCAAGATGATCTTCTCGGGCGCCGAATCGGGCTCCGACGAACAGCTCGCCGCGATGAACAAGGGCGGCAACGCCTCCGCCAGCCAGACCCTCGCGCTGGCCCGACGCGCGCGTGACTACGGCATCGTGCCGGAATTCTCGTTCGTGCTGGGCAGTCCGCCCGATCCACTCGGCGACGTGCCTGCGACGTTCGAGTTCATCCGGAAGATCAAGGCGATCAACCCGGCCGCCGAAATCGTGCTCTACACCTACACGCCGGTGGTGGCGGACGGCGAGCTGCCGGCACGGGCCGCCGAGATGTCGTTCGCGTTTCCGGACTCGCTCGACGGATTCGCGGCGCCGGCCTGGCAGCAGCTCTCGATGCGGCGCGGCGACGGCATTCCGTGGATGACGCGCGAGGTCCAGCGACGCGCGCGCAACTTCGAGCGCGTGCTGAACGCGTTCTATCCCACCGTCACCGATCCGCGCCTCACCGGCGTGGCGCGAACACTGCTGCGCGCCGCCGGCGGCTGGCGCTATGCGCTGCGGCTCTACGGCGCGCCGTACGAACTGCGCGCGCTCCATCGGCTGATGCACTACCAGCGGCCGGAAACGACGGGGTTCTGATGCAGACCATGGCATCGCGCGCGGCGTACGACCTGTGGTCGGAGACCTATCCGGCCGAAGCGCACAACCCGCTGATGATGGCAGAGGAGGCCGCAGTCGCGAAGCGCCTGGCCACGATCCGCGCCACGTGCGCGCTCGACGTCGGCACCGGCTCCGGCCGGTACGTCCGACGACTCGAGGCCACGGGCGCGCGCACGGTCATCGGCGCCGATCTCTCGCTGGGCATGCTGCGGCGCAACCGCAGCCGGCACCGGCTCTGCGCTGACGCACTCCATCTGCCGCTACCGTCAAGCCGATTCGACCTGGTCAACGCGTCGCTGATCGCAGGAGACATCGCAGATCTAACCGTGTGGATCGAGGAACTGGCCCGCGTGCTGATGCCCGGCGGCCACCTCGTCTACTCGGACTTTCACACCGCCTGGGATCGCCACGGCTGGCAGCGGACGTTTCGCACACGCGAGGGCATCGAATGCGTCCTGCCGCGAATGTCACACCAGCTTGACGACCACTTCTCCGCCATCGAGCGGGCCGGGCTGGACATGATCTCGGCCGACGAGGTCACGGTGCCGATGGGGCGCGATCCGCTGAGGCCGTGGCGACGACGTGCCGTTCCTGCGGCGATGGTGTTTCACGCGCGCAAGGTGAGGTGCTAGCGATGTGGCGCGCCACGATCTCATTCATCAACGCCAAAGTTGTGACGCCGAACGGCATCGCCGACTCGATTCGATTTGCGGGCAACGTCCTCAGCGTGGGCGAATCACCGCGACGTCACGACGTGATCGTCGACCTCGACGGCGCCTACGTCCTGCCCGGCCTCGTCAACGCGCACGATCACCTCGAACTCAACCACTACGGCCGACTGAAGTTCCGCGAGCGCTACGCCAACGTGTCCGAGTGGGTGAGCGACATGCGGCCGCGACTCCGCGAGGATCCTGACGTCGTCGCCGGGCAGTCGCACCGGCTCGCGCATCGTTTGTTCATCGGCGGACTCAAGAACCTGCTGGCCGGCGTGACGACCGTGGCGCATCACAACCCGGTGTACCGCGAAATCGGTCGCTTCTGCCCTGTGCGCGTGGTCCGCGAATTCGGCTGGGCGCACTCGTTTCAGATGGAGGACCAGCCTGTCGGTGCCCGCGGCGAGCCGGGCGGCGACGTCGTGGCGCGCCATCGCGCGACGAGGGTCGATCAACCGTTTGTGGTGCATCTGTCCGAGGGCGTGGATGCGGCTGCGCAGGCCGAACTCGAACGATTCGATGCCGCCGGATGCCTCACGGCGAACGCCGCGATCGTGCACGGCGTGGCGCTCACACCTGACCAATGGCGTCGTGTTGCCAACCAGGGCGCGGGCCTGATCTGGTGTCCTGCGTCGAATCTGTTTCTCTTCGGACAGACGCCGAACGTCCGCGTGCTACTCGACGATCCGGCGACGCGCAGGCGCGTGGCGTTGGGATCCGATTCGCGCATCAGCGGTGCAGACGATCTGCTCAGCGAACTGAAGGTGGCGCAACAGGCCGCAGCCGTGACATCGGCCGAACTGCTGAGCATGGTCACCACGGGGGCGGCGGAACTGCTGCGGCTCGGCAGCGCGGGCCAGATTGCGACGGGACGACCGGCCGATCTGACCGTACTCCCCAATCACGCCGGCGACGCCGGTGCGACGCTGCTCAACGCGTCGCGGCGCAATGTGAAGCTGGTCATGATCGCTGGACGCCCCCTCGTGGGCGACCCGGTGTTCGAGCCGGTCTTCCGCGATCGCCGTGTGGGCACGCGGCCCCTCGTCGTGGACGACGCGAACAAGATCATGGACGCGTCGATTGCGCGGATGCTGGCGCGCAGCCCGATCGGCGAGGTCGGCGTCGAGACGGACACGGAAGCGCCGCCGCGCGCTTACGCGTTCGTCACGTCTCGATAGAGTTGGTCGAACATCGCCGCCGTCGAGTCTGCATCATGCGCCAGCGCCCACGTGCGAGCCGTCGAGGCGAGCACGGCTCTCCGAATCGGATCGTCGATCAGTGCCTCGATGGCCGCGGCCAGCGCCGCATGATCGCCGGGCGGAACCGCGACGGCGCGGTGCGGCTCGCCGTCTGCGATGTAGCCAACGCGTGTCCCCACCGTCGGCACACCCGCCATCGCGGCCTCGAGCACGACGACACCGGCAGCCTCGTGGCGCGAGCTGACGACGTGCAGATGCGCCTGGGCCCACATCGAGGCGATTACGTCATTAGGCAGGAATCCGTGAAACGTCACGCGGCTCGACAGACCGAGCGCCTCGGCGCGGCGCTCGGCGTGTCCGTGCATCGTGTCGGCGCCGACGATGTCGAGATGCACGTCGGGGTGACGGACCACCAGTGCCGCCATCGCCGAGAGCAGCGTGTCGTGATCCTTCACGGGGTTGATACTTGCGACGTGCATGAGGCGCCACGGCGGGCCTTCGGGCGGACGCGTGGGCGCAGCGGTCGAGCCGCCCGGCACACCGATGGGAATCAGTCGCGCGGTCACGCCGTGCGCTGCGGCGAGCTGCTGCATGAACCGCGTGCACACCGTCACCGCTGTGGCACCGCGCATCGCGGAGGCGACGGCGTGGCGATCGCGCCAGCGGCGCTGCAGGCCATAGTCGATCTCGGGCAGCGACACCCATTCGCCACTGTCGGCAGTGACGACGGAGGGAATCTTCAGGCGCTGCGCCACCGCCACAGCCACAGCGCCGGGCAGTCCCCAATAACCGTGCAGCACGTCAACACCACCGAGGTCCACGATCGCGCGCTCGAGGCGGCGGCGCTGCATCGCCCGACGCAGGCCTGGCGCAGGCGTTCCGCGACCAAGATCGTGCACGGTGGCGCCGAGGAGCGGATACACCGACGGCTCGGCCTCATGATGCAGCGCGAACACGTGCAACTCGTGCACGCGGGCGAGCCGTTCGATCAACCAGAGCAGCGCCGGAATGACGCGTTCGCGCCCCGACCGATCTGCGCCGCCCGTCACCACCAATCCGACCCGCATGCGCGTGGAAGCATGACACCTTAAATGCGCATCGTCATTGTGAATCCCGTGTGGGACCGTGCGGATGCGACGCCGACGGCGACGCTGGCGCATTTCCATACGCTCACCGGGTGGGCCGACGCGATTCACACACAAGGGGCCGTGTCCGTGACGGTGTGCCAGCGGCACCACACGACCGCCGCCCTCACGCGCAACGGCGTCGTGTATCGATTCTGCGCGGACCGGCGGCGGCCCATTCCGCGACGATCGACGAGAGCGACACCGCGCTTTCATCAGATCGTGGCTGATGCGCAGCCTGACCTGGTGCACGTCAACGGACTGGTCTTTCCCGAGCTGATCCGCGGATTGCGCGCGGCGCTGCCGAGCGCGACAGCGCTGGTGGTGCAGGATCACGGCGGATTCGACGCCACGCGCGCATCCGCGCTCACGCGCATCTGGCTGCGTCGCGGTCTCGCCGCCGCCGATGCCGTGCTGGTGGCGTCGTCGGGTCAGGCCGATGCGCTGCGTCAGTCGCGCATTGCGCCCTCCGACACACTGATCGCGGACGTCATGGAAAGCAGCACCACGCTGCGGCCGATCTCGCGGGCGCAGGCGCGCGCGGACCTCGGCATGATGGGCGCGCCGGCACTGCTGTGGGTGGGTCGTCTCAACGAGAACAAGGATCCGCTCACCGTGTTGCGCGGCGCGGCCGAGTGGTTTCGCGGTCACCCGCGCGCGACGTTGACGATGGTGTGTCAGTCGGGTGAGCTGGATCGCGCGGCACGACGACTCGTCGCGTCGGAGCCTGAATTGACGCAGCGCGTCACGCTCGTGGGCGCGGTGCCGCACGATCGGCTGGCCGCGTACTACAGCGCGGCGGATCTGTTTGTGCTCGGCAGCCATCACGAAGGCAGCGGCTATGCGGTGATTGAGGCGCTTGCGTGCGGGGCGATTCCCGTCATCACGAACATCCCGTCGTTCCGGGCGCTCACTGGCGACGGCACTGTCGGCGCGTTGTGGGCGCCGGGCCACGAGGCCGCGTTCGTGGCGGCGCTCAACCGCGTCACATCGCGTCCGCTCGATCCGCAGCGACACGCGACGCGCGACCGGTTCGAGCGTGGCTTCAGTTGGCCGGTGATCGGCCGGCGAGCGGTGGAGATTTATCGGGAGGTCATCGCGTCGCGCGCCCTGTCACGCGACCCAGCGCGTACACACAGGCCAGGGTAATCAGCGCCTCGGTGGCAATCGTGGCCCACGCCGCACCCGCCGCGGCCATGCGGGGAATCAGGCACGTGTTCATCGCGACATTGGCGACCACCGCGGCGCCGCCGATCGCGGCAAATGCCCGCTGCCCGTTCCATCCGATCAACTGGGTGGTGAGGCCGTAGTTCAGGCAGAGCAACGGAAATGCCACGAGCAGAATTCTGAAGAGCGGCGTGGCCGTCGCGTACGCCTCGCCGAAGGCGAGCGGCACCAGTATTGGCGCGGCCGCGTAGAGCACGACCGCGGTGACCAGACCGAACGCAGTCAACCCGAGCGACAGCTTCCAGAGAAAGGCGACGTCGCGACCGCGGAACATCACGGGCAGCACCACCGCGAGCAGGGCAGCCGGAAACAGACGCATCGCGTCGATGAGTCGAAACACCGCGCCGTACTGCGCCACCGCCGCGGCGCCGGACCAGTGCTGCAGCAGAAACACGTCGATGCGGAAGTAGAGCGCGGACAGGACGATGCCGGCGCCAATCGGCGCGATGCGCCGGAACAACACGATGGCGGACGTGGACACCACCGGAGCCTCATCGCCGATCGGCGCCATGCTCGACAGCATCAGCACACTGACCATGCTGGCCACGAGCGGCGGCAGCAACATCGCCACAGATACCGACAGGAACGACGGCCACAGGGTCAACAGCACCCAGGCGAGCGCGAGCGTGGCCGCGCGCTGCGCGAAGTTCAGCGCAGACTCAATGTCGGATCGATTCAAACCGCGGTACGCATAGTTCAGGAACTCCACGAGCGAGGTCAGCAGATAGCTGATCGCGACGCAGGCAAACGGCACGGCGTGTTTCGCCGGCAGCCACACGGCGGACAACGCGATGGCCACAACGATGCCGATCGCCAGCGTCTGCGTACGCACCTGAAGCATCGGCCACAGCGTGCGACCCGCCTGCTCCGGTTCGCGCGCTACTTCGCGCGCCAGATGCATCTGCAAACCGAAGTCGGTCGCCACCGACAGCATCCACCCGGTGGTGAAGGCGATCGCCATCCACGCAAACGCCTCAGTGGTCAGCGCCCGCGCCGCCAGCGCAAGCACCCCCAGCACCGCCAACTTACCGGCGATGTCGGAGGAGACTTTGAGCACAACGAGGGTGGAGGAGTTCAAGGGAACAAGACTATAGACCTTCAACATGAAGGGCCATGGAGGACCATGGGGAAAACCAACAACAACACCGCCCCAACAGGCTTTCAAAGAGCTTTCGAAAAGCTGTCGGGTTTCGGTGTTGGTGTTGATCTTCCCCATGGCTCCCCATGGCCCCCCATGTTGCGAGTTGTCGAGTTACTTCACTGTTGCAGGAACCGTCATGTCGATGCCCGCTTTCTTCAGCGTCGCCGCCAGCGCCGTCGCCTTCGCGATCACCGCGTTGCCTTCGGCCATGGCCTTCGGCAGCGCGAGTTTCGCGTCGGCGTACTGACGCATCGCGGTGTCGCTCGGCGTGTCGGTGAAGGCCATCACGTTGCCCTTCGCCGTGCCGACCTTCGCCGCGAGGTTGTTCGGGTCCGGCGGCGCGCCGCCGCCGCGTCCACCACCACCGCCGAAGCCGCCCGCGGGCGCCGCCGGAGGCGGCACACCGAACTTCGGACGCACCGCGTCGAAGTCCTTGTTGAACGCCGCGAGCGCCGTCTTCACATCGGCCGGCGCCGCGTCGGTCTTGGCCTTGTTGTCGGTCAACTGCGTAAAGATCGACTGCAGCGCCGCGGTCATCGCGGTCGCGCGTGTCTGCATCTCGTGCAGGTCCATCGCGGTATCGAAGTGCTTCTTGCGCTGCGCCGGCGTCATCTGCTCGAGCGGATCGGCCACGATCTTCATCGTCTTCGTCTCGATCGTCTTGCCGTCAACAACGAGCGCCACGTTGTAGGTGCCGGGCACCACGAGCGGACCCTGTGTGCCGCCGCCAACACCGAAGCCGCCGCCACCGCCACGACCACCGCCGGCGCCGCCGCACGGATTCATCGGCATGTAGCCCGGCTCAGGCTGCGGCGTGGAATTGCCGCCGCCACGTCCGCCACCACCGCCGCGACCCGCCTGCGCCGCCGCTGCAGCCGCCAGGGCCGCCGCCGAACCCGCCGCCGGTGGAATCGGATCCACGCGCTGATCCCAGCACACGGTCTGAATGCCGGGCTGCGCCTTGGCCGCCGGCACCGGCAACTCGCGCATCTGCTTGCCGAGCGAATCAGTGATCCGCAGCGTGACGTTGGTCAACGGCTTCTTGAAGTACAGATTGATCACCGCATCGGTCGGCGGGTTCTCACCGACCCAGTACTGATGCGCCCAGAACTCGTCGTTCTTGTCGTCCCACTGACGCCACTGCAGCGCCGGGTCGATCGTGAACAGCTTCGCGTCGGCCGCGCCCGCCTGCGCCGCGGTGTATTCCTGGATCGGCGAGAGGTGATCGAGGATCCAGATGCCGCGGCCGTGCGTGGCCACGATCATCGCGTTGTCGCGCGCGTGCAACGTGATCTCGTCCGTGCGGATCGTGGGGAAATTCCGACCCGTGAGACGCGACCAGTTCTGGCCCTTGTTGAGCGACACGAACACGCCGGTCTCGGTGCCGACGTACAGCACGTCGCCGTTGCGATGATCTTCGGTCAGCGTCTTGATCGCTTCGCCCTTGAGATTGCCGTTCAACGACGTGAACGTGGTGCCGAAGTCCTTGCTGACCCACATGTGCGTCTCGACGTTGCCCGAGCGATGCGCATCCTGCGTGACGTAGACGGTGCCGGCGTCATAACGCGACGCCACGATCTCCGACACGAAGCCGCCCTTCACAAATCCGGGCATGCGCTCCGCGAGCTTCTTGTCCCACGTCTTGCCGCCGTCTTTCGACATCGACACCGTGCCATCGTCAGTGCCCGTGTAGAACACGCCGGGCATCTTGGCCGAGTCGGCCACCGACGTGATTGCCGGCCACGACGCCACGCCGTCGTTCTTGGCGATCTTCACGTCGCTGTTGTGCATGCCCATGATCATCGACTCTTCGCGGTCCGCGTTGGTCGTGAGGTCGGGGCTGATCGCCGTCCATGAATCGCCGCGATCCTTGCTGACGAACAGCTTGTTGCCGCCCGCGAGCAACGTGCCGGAATCGGCGGCCGAGAACTGCAGCGGCGTGTCCCAGTGGAAGCGATACGTCTTGCCGTCAGTCGTGTCGGTCGTGTTCGCGGCGGACGGACGAATGCTCCGGCTCTCACCCGACACGCGGTTGCGGCGCGTCAGATTGCCGTCCTGGCTCTCGGTGTAGACGTAGCGCGAGTCCTTCTGATCGAGGATGGCCACGAACCCGTCGCCGCCCTGAATCGTGTGCCACCGGTCGTTGGTGATGCCGGGGGACGAACGCACCGCGCTCGGGCCGCACCAGTTGTAGTTGTCCTGCATGCCGCCGCAGACGTTGTACGGATATTCGTTGTCGTACCCGACGTGGTAGAACGTCGCGATCGGCAGGTTCGGATGCCAGATCCACGACTTCGTCATGTCCCACGTCTGATACACGCCGCCGTCGCCGCCGGTGATGATGTGCTCCGAGTTCGACGGGTCCCACCACATCGAGTGCTTGTCGTCATGGACTGCCTGATCGATCGCCTGGAACGTGCGGCCGCCGTCAATCGACAGCGAGAGACGCACGCTCGCCACCAGTACGCGGTCCGGGTTGTTCGGATCCACGCGCACCTGCGAGAAGTACATCGCGCGGCCATCCGGGTTGTTGCCCACCCGCTTCCACGTCGCGCCGCCATCGTCGGTGCGATAGATGCCTTCGGCGCTTGTCGCGGGACCTCCCGGCGCGCCCTGTGCGCCTCTGCCCCCTTGCGCCCCGCCTGCCGCAGGAGCGCCACCGCCACCCGCCGCTGCCGGCGGTGCACCACCGGCGCCGCGTCCCGCGCCCGCGACGCTCTCGGTCTGAATTTCCGCGTAGACGATGTTGGCGCTGCGACGGAAGACGTCGAGGCCGATGCGGCCGTAGCTGCCCGCGGGCAGGCCGTTGCCGGTGAGGCGCGTCCACGTGTCGCCCGCGTCGGTGCTCTTCCAGATGCCGCTGCCCGGGCCGCCGCCGGCCATACAGCACTCCGAGCGCTGACGCTGATAGGTCGAGGCGTACATCACCTTGCGGTCCGTCATTGACTGCACGAGGTCGTTGCCGCCCGTCATGTCGTCAACTTTGAGGACCTGCTTCCACGTTGTGCCGCCGTCGGTCGTCTTGTAGAGGCCGCGGTCGCCGCCGCTGCGGAAGAGCGGGCCGGTGGCCGCCACGATCACGTTGTTGTCGTTGTCGGCGTCGATCACGATGCGGTTGATGTGTTCGCTCTGCGCGAGCCCCATGTTCTTGAAGGTCTTGCCGCCGTCGGTGGACTTGTAGATGCCGCCGCCCCAGCCGGTGCTCTGGCGGTTGTTCGCCTCGCCGGTGCCGACCCAGACCAGGTCCGGGTTCTTCTGGGATACGGCGATGTCGCCGATCGAGATCAGGCCCTGATCCTGAAAGAGCGCGGCGAATGTGGCGCCGTTGTTGGTGGTCTTCCACACGCCGCCGTGCGCGGATCCGACGTAGAAGATCGCGGGGTTCGCCTCGTAGACGGCCACATCCGACACGCGGCCGGACGCCTGCGCCGGGCCGATGGACCGGAAGTGCAGGCCTTTGAACTGATCAGCGACGGGCGTGGTGCCCATCTGACCCTGCAGAAATGCGCCGCCGAGCGCGAACGTCAACGCGGCGCCAAGACCAAACTTTCGAAAGTGCCTAACCATGCAGCCTCCAGGCGGGGAAAAGATCGCTGGATTATAACTACTCCCCCTGGACGGCACTTGTTTCGCGTCGTCCAGAGTCCAGCGTCCAAGGTCCAGGGTTCAGTCCGGGGTCCCGAGTAAGTCCTGGGTTCCGGGTCCCTGGTCCCTGGGCTCGCGGCCGGCCTACCAAGTCGCGCAGAGCGACGACGGGTTCGACTTTCAGCGTTGCCGCGCGTGGCTCGTGGCTAACCGACCGCTCGCCGGTAGGTCGCAGTGACCGCCGGTGATGGTTCGCCCGTCCCACCGGTGATGGGACCCGCGTTGACGATGAGTTGATCGCCCTTCAGGGTCAGAGTCGTCACGCGATGATAAGAACCCGATTGCGTCTCGATCACGATCCGCCCATCAACTCGACGCGAAGTCGTGACAGGCCCTGTGATTGCACCGGACTTGGGATCCCGCGGCGTGGTCGCCTGACCGTTCAGTTCATAGGTGAGGATGGTGTGCCCTTCCGTTTCGATTACAAACTGCGCCGCGTCTCGAGTCACGGTGAATTGGCGACCCCACGGTCGAGGCAACTCGCGGCTGCCTGGCGTCTCGCCCTCGACAATCCACTTCCCAACCAACGAGGTCTGAGCGCCCGTGTGCGCGGCAAGGCACACGAGTGCCAGAACAGCGATCATGAGAGCGCGGATCTCAGGACGGGACATGGCTACTCCATTCGCAGCGCGGCAGTCGGTGAGAGACGCTGCGCTTCCATTGCGGCAAGCCTGGCAGCGCCGGCGGCGAACAGCACAAGCACAAGCGCCCCAGCGAGCACATAGCCCCAACTCCCGGGCTCGACGCCGTACGCAAATGCCGCCAGGGTGTGGGCCAACAGCCTGCCGATCACGATGCCCCCGAGGGTGCCCACGGCCACCGCCACGACGGTCTCTCGTGTCACCAGCGCAAGCACGTGGCGACGCGACGCGCCGAGCGCAATACGCACAGCGATTTCTCGCGTTCGCCGAGCGACGGTGAACGCGACGACTCCTGTGATACCGAGCAGCGCAATTCCGGTTGCCGCCGTGGCGTACGCGATCATCACCACGACGACGAACGTCCGGTCGGCCACGCTCAACGCGAGACGTGACGCCACGGTGCCCGCGCCTGTCACAACGAAATCCGGATTCTCCGCCAGGAGCACGCGACGGATTGCCGCCACCACATCACGTTGGGACATGCGCCCTCGGGCGACGAATCGGAAACCGGGAGTTGGGCGGTCGAGATCAAACGGCGTGTAGAGCGTGGGCTGGGGCGCGACGTCCCACGCACGATCGAACATGTCCTCAGCGACGCCGACAATCACGGCGTGCGTGCCGCGACCTCGCCCCATGACGACCGTTTCACCGAGTGGCGAACGACCCGGCCACCATTTGTTTGCCAGTGAACGGCTCACCACGATTTCCGCATCGCCTGCCGCCGGCAGGAGGTCGCGCCCCTCGAGCATCCGCGTATTGGTAACGGCGAAGAAACCCGGCGACACCGATTTCGCATTCACGCCTGTCACTTCCCCATTGATCTCGACGCCGAGGGCGGACAGGCCATCATCGACGATCGGCGCATCCGTGGCGGCCACAGATTCGCCCGGTAGCAGACGGCGACTCTCGGCCAGAGCGGACTCGATATTCCGGTACACGCGGCGCGCACCGGCAGTGAGCGGAACCGACACGTCAATGACGATGGTGGCGGGATCCACGCCAGGTCGCTGTCGCCAGATATTGAGTTGGGAATACGCAACGAGCATGGTTCCGAGGAGCAGGACCATCGCGAGTGCCGACTGCACACTCGTGAAGAACACCCGGGTCGCCCGGTGGCGTCGCGTTTCCCTGGGTGTGATCTGACCGGTTCGAGGGAAATGACGCCGCGTGTTGTAGGCAAGGACCGGCAGTGCGCCAACGATCAGCAATCCAGCAGTCGCGGCCAGACAAAACGCCGCGGCCCGCGCGTCAACAACCGGCATCGCAACCGCGAGGTAGCTCGTGGGCATGGCCGATCGGATTGCCGCAACAGCTCCAGCAGCCACGACGAGTCCCGATGCCGCAGCCCCGGCCCCGAGGACGCACAGTTCGACGAGGACCAAACGAACCAGATGCCACGCGCTCGCGCCAAGAGCCGAACGCGTCGCGAGTTCAGGCGATCGACTCGCCATGCGAACAGCCAGGAGGTTGGCGAAATTCCCCGTCGAAACAACCAGCACAAGCCATGAGATCGCCAGTGCACCGAAGGCAAGAGGGCGGTAGGCGAGGGTCATCTCGTCCGCCAATGAGCTCACGCGGATGCCGGCGCGGCTCGAGGCAAGCGAGCCCACAGCCAATGCCGACGCGACCTTGTCGGTTCGCTGGCCGTGTACGAGGCGGGCGATAATGGTCGGGCTACCCTCCCAAACCGCCGCGCGGCCATTGACGTCCCAGTGCCGGATGTCGACGACACTGCTTGGCACGTAGGGGAGCAACGCGTCGACACTCGAACGCTGGACGCCTGGGAAGCGAAATGACACCGGCAGCACGCCAGCGATGCGCAGGCGCAGTGGACCGCAAGACAGCGTCTGGCCAATCGCGGCGGCATCGGACGCAAAGAAGAGCCTCGCACGACCGGTCGGTGTCAGGACGATGGGCAAGTCATCGTTGGCGGCGGTGGCCGGCGTCCAGAGCCACCCTGATTCGGCAACGCCCAGCGTCGTCAGGAATCCATCGGAAACGCCTTGCGTGACCATTCGCAGGGGGGCATCGGCCGAGTGGCAGTCGCGAGCAATTGGCACCGCTTCAACCGCGGCCAGATCAGCAAACACATCGCGGCGCTGGCGCCAGTCGTCGAGTGTGGGAATGCGCGATCCGCGGGTCAGGCCATCGCGGCCAACGGAGATGACCACGAGTCGGCCCGAGTCGCGATACGGCAGCGCAGCGTTGACGTACGGATCTGTGATGGCGAACATCGCCGTGGCCAAACCAACTCCAGCGCCGACGACGAGCAAGCTGGCCAGTGTGCTGATCCTGTTGCGCAGCAGAAGACGCCAAGCGTGTCGAGCGTCACGACCGATTCCCTCTGCCAGTCGCATGAGGGGATCTTATCGTTTGGAGGGGTCCCGAGTCCCGGGTGGCCGGGTCCCGGGTTCAGTCCGGGGGCCGGGTCCGTCCGGGGTCCAGAGGGTTGACCATTACACGATGGTCGTGTAGCGTGTAATTCACGTGATTCAGTCGTTTGCTGACGACACCACCGCGGACCTGTTTCTGGAACGGAATACGCGCGCCGCGCGACGAATTCCTCGTGAACTGTGGCGGAGCGTGCAGCGCAAACTGAAGATCCTCGACAGCGCGGCACGGCTGGACGACATGAGAATTCCGGCGGGCGTCACGTTTCTATGGGAGGGTGGCCATGCCAGCGAAGTCGGCGTCGAAGACTATCACTAGAGATCCGAACTGGCTGGGGCCGGCAATCGCGCCTGGCGAAATCCTGCTCGAGGAATACCTGACGCCGCTCGGCCTCGGTCAGGTGGAAGCGGCGCGCCGCCTCGACATCTCACTGAATCGTTTGAATGAAATCGTGCTGGGCAAGCGCGGCATCACCGCCGACACGGCACTGCGACTCGCGCGCCTGCTGAAAACGTCACCGCAGTTGTGGATGCGGCTCCAGGCCGACTGGGACCTGCATCAAGCCGTGCAGCGCGCCGCCGGGCGCGCGTCGTAGGGCGATCGAACAGTCGGCTCAGCGCACCCGATACCCCGTCGGCTTCCAGGCCGGATCAGGATGACGCCGGTCGTATCCACGCACCGCCAACGCCAGACCGAACCCCACCGCCATCACCACACCCGCCGCCGCCATCGTCATCAAGACTGCCCACATGATCCAAACCTCCCGAGTACGGGATATCGGCAGACTGGGCGGCTTCTTCAGGGGTTTGGACGAAATAGTGAGAACGGGCGGACTACTCGAGCGCGAAACCCATCACCCCGGCGTTCGCGGCAACCCGCTCGTCGCGCGTCACAACGGTGATGAACTGGGGCAATTCGCCCAAAGAGGCCGCTGACGCAAGGTGGATGGCGTCGAGCGTGCGCACGGGTTCGGCCGGGAACGGCAGGCCGCATCGCTTGAGGATGTCGTCAGTGACGTCAATCACATCGCACCGCTGACGGAACGTGTCAAGGACGAGCAGCGCCTGACGTTCGGCGTCGGCGTCGATCCGCTGCGAAACGATGGCGCGGCGCAGCGCACGGTGGGCCTCGGCAAAGGTCAGCGCGGAGGTGACGCGCACGCCGTCAGCGCGCAGGGAGGCCGCGGCCTCCGCATCGCCTTCCAGAATGGCGGCGAGCAGCGCGCTCGTCTCGATGTAACGCAGCGCCGTCGGTCTAGCGCTCATCGCGGTCTTCCGCAATCAGCGCGGTGGCGGCGCCCTTCGGCAGCTTCGTGCGCATCAACTCGACGCCTTCCAGCGGATCGCCGGATTCGCGCGCCTGAGCGACGCGATGCTCGGCGATGAGTCGTCGGTACCCCGAAAGCGCGTCGCCCTGTGGCGCGGACGGCGGCTTCAACTCGGCAACGACCCGTCCGTGCTCAGTCACGAGCACGCGCTCGCCGCGCTTCGTCATGGCGACGTAGCGGCTGAGCTGGTTCTTGAGCTGACGGATCCCGACCGAGGTCATTCCTGGATTGTAGCTGCATGTAGCTACACTCACAAACAGTTCGAACGAGTGCAAACGACGTCACCTAACGGCCGCGAGTCGATCGGCGCCGAGCCTTGCGTGCCCCGGATACGGCGTCGACGAATTCTCGGTGCTTCTCGGTCTGACCCTCCCGCAGGCTCCAGGCGGCGATGGCACCCAGGCTCACCCGCTGCCGGCACGCGATGCGCACGGCGACGTCAAGACTCTGCCGGTCATTCCAGTGATAGAACGCGGCGAGCCGGTCCCGGCAAGAATCGGTCGGTGACAGACACAACACGGACCCGCGGCCAACGCGGACGACGACCGGCTCAACGAGGTCGTCGTCGCCAATCGCCAACGGCCCGGCCGGGAACTCCACGAAGAAGGGTGATTGCGGATGAATGTACGACGCGCCGTCGCGGATGAAGCCGACGGTGGCGAGAGCCGCGTCGAGTTCCGCCCGAGTGACGCGGCTCTGAATGATGTAGTCGAGGTCCTGCGACAGGTAGTCGCCGCGCGAGTGCACGCTGGCGCAGGCGCCGCCGGTCAGCACCGCCCGAATGCGATGCGCGGCCAGGGCGCGTGACACGGCTTCGACGACCTGTCGCAGGGTCGACGAACCGGTCAGTGTCATACAGGCTTCCCGGAGCGGCGCGGCCGGCGACGAAGGGCGGCGACGCGCGACTGGAGGTCCCGGTCGACGGCGGTGAGCTTGTCGAGGTATCCGGTCAAGGCCGATGCCGCGAAATACCGCGGATTCAGCTCGAACACCCGTGTGCGGCCGACAGGCCGCGCGATGATCAGGCCGTCGCGCTCGAGGGATCGGAGCGAGCCCTGGACACCATTGAGCGCCAGATCCAGCAGCCGGGAGAGCTCTCGCGCATAGCTCGAGCCCATGAGCCGCAACGCCAGCAGCACCTGCGAGCGGGCCGTCGAACCAAACGGGGAAGAAGATAGACCGACCATGATTAGTAATCATATGACCACTGATATTGGTCATGTCAACCAGGCCTCGACCGCATGGCCCGCAACGGGTGGCGAGCAGAACTTTTTCCGTGGACGCGGCTCCACGAACGGGAAGCACTAAAATAGCCGTCAATGTCCCGTAACCGCTCCGACATCGCTCCGGAATTCACCTGGAATCTCGACGATATCTTCCCGAACTGGGACGCCTGGGACGCGGCCCGGCTGGGGCTCGAATCGCGGATCGATGAGTATGCGGCGCTGAAGGGTACGCTCAAGCAGGGCGCCGAGCGGTTGCTCAGCGCGTTCCATCTGAACGACGCGCTCGGCAAGCTCGCCTACACGGTCTACTTCTACCCGTCACTGAAGTACGACGAGGACCAGCGCGACAACTCGGTGAACGCGCGCCGCCAGCAGGTGCAGGCGCTGATGGCGAAGTGGCAGGAAGCCACCGCCTGGTTCAACCCGGAACTGCTCGCGATTCCGCTCGAGACCGTGCGCGGGTGGATGGACGCGAGCGCGGACCTCGCCGTGTACCGCTTCGCGATCGAGGAGGTCTACCGCCTGCAGGAACACGTGCTCGACGAGGCCGGCGAACGGCTGCTGTCGCTGTCGTCGCGGCTGTCGAGCGCGCCGAATGAGGCCTATGGCGCGCTGTCGACGTCTGACGCGAAGTTCCCCGAAGTAGAGCTCAGCACCGGCGAAAAAGTGACGATGTCGTACGGGCAGTACCGCGCGGTGCTCGCGATGAATCGCAACCAGGCGGACCGCCGCGCGGCATTCCTCGGTCACTACGGCACGTACAAGGCGTCGATCAACACGTACGCGACGCTGTACCACGGCGTGATTCAACGCGACTGGTTCCACGCGCGCGCCCGCGGCTACCACTCGACGCTCGAAGCCGCACTGCACGGCAACGCCATTCCGACCTCCGTGCTCGAGAACCTGATCACCACCACCAAGGCCGGCGCGGCGCCGCTGCAGCGGTATCACCGCGTGCGGCGCAAAGCACTGAAGCTGGAGAAATACTTCCCCTACGACTTCTCCATCCCGCTCGTCGACTGGGACCGCAAGTACGACTACGCCGCCATGCTCGCGCCCATCGTCGAAGCCACCGCACCGCTCGGCGAGGAGTATCAGACGCGGATGTGGCGCGGCTTCCGCGAGCGCTGGATCGACGTCTACGAGAATCTCGGCAAGCGCAGCGGCGCGTATTCCGCGCCCGTGTACGGCGTGCATCCCTACATGCTCATGAACTGGAGCGAGACGCTGGACGATGTGTTCACGCTGGCGCATGAGATGGGCCATTCGATGCACACGATGCTGTCGCACGCGCATCAGCCGTTCGTGTACTCCGACTACACGATCTTCATCGCCGAAGTGCCGTCGACGCTGAACGAGCATCTGCTGCTCGAGCACCTGCTCGCACAGACCACAGACAAGAACGAGCGCATCGTCCTGTTGCAGCACGCGATCGACAACATCACGAGCACGTTCTACACGCAGGTCATGTTTGCGGACTTCGAGCTGCAGGCGCATCGCATGGTGCAGAACGACGAGCCGATCACCGCCGAAACGCTGAGCGCGCTCTACGGTTCGATCTTCACGGCGTACTACGGGGACTCGGTGGATCAGGAAGAGCTCACGCCCATCACGTGGGCGCGGATTCCGCATTTCTTCAACACGCCGTTCTACGTGTATCAGTACGCCACGTGCTTCGCGTCGGCGGCGCGGATCGCGGTGGAGTTGACGGAAGGCTCACCGGCCGCGCGCGAAGAAGCGCGGTTGCAGTATCTGCATCTGCTCGGCTCGGGCGGCAACGATCACCCGATGACGCTCTTGAAGAAGGCCGGCGTCGATCTGTCGGAACCTGAGACGGTGCAGGCAACCGTGGATCAACTCGACAAGCTGGTGAGCCGGTTGGAAGCCGAAGTCGCGGAGTAGGCGTTCCTCCGCGCTAGAATTGGCCACAGCCATGTCGACAGTCGCCCTTGCACAGGCGTTGTACCGCGAGGAGGTCACCCGCGCGCGGGCAATGTCGCCGGAAGAGAAGGTCCTCGAAGGACCGCGCCTGTTCGACCGTGCCTGCCGCGTGATGGCCGACGGCATCCGTCATCAGTATCCCGATCTCGATGAGGACGGCGTCCTGGCGATGCTCCGCCAGCGCCTGGATCGCGTCAGCGCCGTCGAACGCTCATGACGGCGGACGAGGCTGCCGTTGCCGTGATCGACGCCCTCGATCGCGCGGAGCCGCAGGGCTCGTTTAAGACGGTCACGGGCACCACGCGATATCTCGTCACGTTGCAAAAGAGCCCGTTCGTCTGCGAGTTGTTTGTCTGTGGCGACGACCCGCACGACCAGAAGCGATTCGAACGACGGCAGCGGGTCCAGGTGTTGAGCCGCGCGGTGGCCATGGCGACGGCCGAAGACATGATCGTCACAAAGCTGCGCTGGTCCGTGCTGGCTGGCCGCAGTAAAGACCGCGACGATGTTCGTAACATCATCGCCGTGCGAGGCGACGACCTCGACTGGGCCTATGTTCGGCAGTGGTGCGAGGTGCATAGCACGGTCGCCCTGCTGGACGAGATTCGCAAGTCGATCCCGCCCTCGCGGGTGTAGATCGAACGCGCCGCTATCGAGGCAGGGACGTCAGCAGTGTGATCTCGACGACCGACGTCTTGTCGGCGGCGAACGATGCCAACCAGGCGCGTCAGCGCCCGACCCAGTGCGACACCGGTTGCTCCAGAAACTCCCCAAGGGCAATGCCATCGCCGCCCACAAGCAAGCTGCGCTGCGGCGTGAACGCGGACTCGAACGCGGCGATACCGCGATGCGCCTGCGGCGCTCGCCCGCTCTTGACCTCGATGGCCGTCACGTGGCGACCGGCCGTGACGATGAAGTCCACCTCGCGATTGCGTTCGCGCCAGTAGTGCAGCGAACACGTGCCTCCGGCGGCGGCATTCACCAGATGCGCACCGACGGCTGACTCCACGAGGCGGCCCCAGAACTCGCCGTCCGCACGCGCTTCGTCCAGCGTGAGCCCGGACGGCGCGGTCAGCAGCGCCGTATTGAGCACCTGTAGTTTCGGACTCGATCCTCGACTGCGCGCGGCATCCGACGCGTATTTCTGCAGACCGCACACCATGCCCGCGCCCGCCAGCAACTCAAGATAATGCGCCAGCGTCGTCGTGTTGCCGGCGTCCTGCAGCTGACCGAGCATCTTCGTGTACGACAACACCTGTCCTGAGTAGCGGCACGCCAGCTCGAAGAGCCGGCGCAGCAGCGCCGGCTTGTCGACGCGTGACAGCAGGAGCACGTCGCGTGAGATCGACGTCTCGATGAGGCTGTCGATCACGTAGCGAGCCCAGCGTTCGGGCGTCTTGATCAGCGGCGCGGCACCGGGGTAGCCCCCGTAGAACACGAAGGTCTCGACCGACCAACCGAACGCCTGGCGCATCTCGGCGAAGGACCAGTGAGCGATAGGAATCACTTCGAAGCGGCCGGCGAGGCTTTCGGTCAACCCGTGCGCGATGAGCAGCGGCGCCGACCCCAGCAAGACCACTTTGAGCGGCCGACGAGCGTGCGTGTCTTCGTCCCACAGCCGCTTGACGGTCTCCGACCAGCTCGCGATCTTCTGAATCTCGTCGAGGACGAGCACCGCGCCGCGCTTGCCGTCGGTGATCAACCGGGCGGCATCCCACTGCTGTGCAATCCACTCGGCGCCACGCAGCGTGGGCTCATCGGCACTGGCGTAGCGCGCGGGCATGGCCAGAGACGCGAGGGCCTGCTGCACCAGCGTGGTCTTGCCAACTTGCCGCGGTCCGGCCACAACCTGAATGAAGCGACGCTGTTCGGCCAACCGACCGGCCAGTTCATCTGCCGAGGCGCGTCGAAACGGCACTGACGGTTTACTCATGACAACGTGGAATTTTACTCAATGTAGTGAGCAAATCAACACGCAGCCTTTTTGCATACCCGCACTTTCCCCGGTACCGGATCGCCCGTTTGCCAGTACGCTGATAGTTTGTCTCTGGCTCAAGAGCGTCGCCAGAGGGGCGACGGATTGACCCAGGGAGTATGTCCGCCGGTCTGCTCTGAAGGGTCTCTTGGATCGGTACTTCGGATCTTCGGATTTTTGGAGACGTCCGGATTGTGGCGGGCGTGAGCACGTAAACAGGTCGGCCGCTAAATGGCTGATTACAAGTTAGTTAACCGATCGACACACCGTCCTGAGGGCGTCCCCCAGTACGGCACGATCCTTCCTTATATAGAAGCGTCACCAAGCCCCCATGGGAATCATCGACAAGCTCAAAGGCACCCCGAAATGGAAGAACTCCGACCCCGCGATCCGGCTTGAAGGATTGCGAGAGACGGACGACCCGTCCGTGTTCGCTGAGGTCCTCGAGACCGACGCGGACGCCAAGGTGCGTCGAGCGGCGGTGGGCAAGGTCGAAGACCCTGCAGCCCTGACCCGCGCGGCCTCCGGGGATGCCGATGAGGATGTTCGGGAAAAAGCGTCGGAGCGCCTGATCGCGCTCGCCAACGACGCGAACATGGCCGAAGCGACCGCGGTCGCGGCGGCCAATGGCGTGGCCGACAGCCGCCGGTTGTCGACGATTGCGAAAACCTCACCGCATGCCGCAGCTCGTTCGGCGGCATTGGCGCGCATTACGGATATTCGCGCCCTCAGCAGCATCGCGCGTAATGCGAAAGATGAAACGACGGCTCGCGCGGCATTCGACCGCGTGATCTCCTCGGGAGCATCCAAGGAATCCACCGACGAAATGCTCAACATCGCTCTCAAGAGCGATTACAAGGATCTGGCTGTGGCCGCGTTCGACAAGTTGGTCGAATCGGCTTCACCGGATCGTGCGCAACTCGAGATGATCGAGACGCGAGCTTCGCAGAAGCCCGTGCAGAAGCGCGCAAGGACCCTCATGCAGCAGATGGATGACGCTGAAGCCGCTCGCCGCACGGCCGCTGAAGAACAGGCCCGCCGCGAACACCAGATTGTGGATGCCGTTGATCAGGTAGCCCTCGGCTACGCTGATTGGGAAAAGGGCGAAGCCGAACTCGCGCGGCTGACCGCCGTGTGGGCGTCCTTCACGGACATCACGCCCGAATCCGCCGAGAAATTTGCCAACGCCACCGGCCACGCGCGCGCCGCTCTCGATGCGCGCCGCCGTGACGCCGCGGCCGCCGCTGACAAAGCGCGCCGCGAGGCTGAGGAGGCTGAGGAACTCGGACGCCAGCGCGCCGAAGCGCTCGCCACCCGCGAAGCCTTGTGCGTGCGCGTCGAAACACTCGACGGCGACCACGCCCTCGAACAACTAAATGCCATCGAAGAAGAATGGCGATCGCTCGCGCCACTCGTCGGGACCGGCCCGGAGGCCTCCCGACTGGCCGAGCGCTTCGCCGTGGCGGTGGCCGCGTGCCGCACACGCCACGTGCTGGGCGCCACCCTCGACGAGACTCGCGGAAAACTCGAGACCCTCGTCGTGGCTGCGGAAGCGCTGCCGTCGCTCGAGGAGGCGACGGCCGCCGCTGAGCAATGGCGCAAGCTCGTGCGCGAGGCGCGCGGCCTCGCCACCGTTCTTGGCAACGCCGCCCGTCCGGCCGACGACCTGAACGCGCGGCTCGACGCCGTCGCGGCGATCTTCGCCGGGCGCGACAACGCCTCGAAGGAAAGCGAAGAGAAGACGCGGCTGGACCTGCTCACCAAAGTGCAGCGCATGACGGAACGCGCCAAGCGCGTCGCCGACGCCGACCAGATCACGCTGAAGGAAGGCGAACGCCTCCTCAAAGACATTCGCGCATCACTGGACGAGGCCGCCGCGCACGATCGCAAGGACTTCAACGAAGCCGCCGCAGCATTGCGCGCACAACTCGAGAAGGTGGCACCACGCGTGCGCGACCTCCGCGAGATGGACGACTGGCGCCGGTTCGCCAACGCCCAGCAGCAGGAACGCATGATCCTCGAGGCCGAGACGCTCGTCGCGAAACTCGCGCTCGAAGAACAGCAGGGCCTCCCGTCCGACCTGGCCACGGCCGCACGCCTGCTCCGCGACTTCCACACCAAGTGGAAGAGCGCCGCCGAAGCGCCGCGCGATCAGGCCCAGCGCCTCTGGGAACGCTTCCGCACGGCCACGGATCTGATCCGCCTCCGCTGCGAGCAGTACTTCAAGGAACAGCGCGATGCGCGCACCGCCAGCGTGGCCGCTCGCACGGTGCTCGTTGACGAAGCCGAGGCCCTCGCCGCGTCCACCGACTGGGTGAAGGCCGCCACGCGCTTCCAGGAACTGCAGGAAGCCTGGAACGCTTCCGGTCCCGCGCAGAAGCCGGGCGGCCACGAAGGCGGGCCCGATCCGACCCGCGACCTGATGCGCCGCTTCCGCGCCGCCTCCAACCAGTTCTTCTCTCGTCGTCGCGAAGACCTCATGACGCGCAAGAAGGTCTGGGGCGACAATCAGGGCAAGAAGGAAGCGCTCTGCGCCCGCGCCGAAGAACTCGCGAAGTCCACCGACTGGGACGTGGCCTCAGCCGAGATGAAGAAGCTCCAGGCCGAATGGAAGACGATCGGCCCGCTCCGCCGCGCGAAGTCCGAGCAGCTCTGGGAGAAGTTCCGCGGCGCTGCCGACCTCTTCTTCGAGCGCTACAAAAACCGTCACGAACTCGCACTCGCCGGCAAGATCGCCGAGCGTGAAGCGTGGCTCGCCGAACTCGACGCCATCGCGGCGCTCGAAGGCGACGCGCCGGAAGGCCTCGGCGAGAAGATCCAGACGCTGCGCACGACGTGGAATCGCGCGGTGCCGATCCCCAGCGCGGAGTTCCGTCTGCTTGTCGACCGCTGGCACAAGACACTCGCCGGCGTGATCGCGCGCTGGCCCGATGCGTTCAAGGGCACGGACATCGATCCGGCCGCCGCCGTGCAGCGCATGGAGAAACTCGTCTCCAAGATGGAGGCGCTGCTCAAGGACCTCGGCGCCGCTCCGGCCGATCACAAGAAAGCCCTCTCGCCCACCGAAGAGATGGCCGCGAAACTGCGCAACGCCTTCGCGACCAACGCGATGGGCAAAGACAAGCAGGACGATGCCAAGTGGCGGAGCGCGAATGACGCGGTGAAGGATGCGCAGCAAGCCTGGCAGCGTCTGCCGCCCATCGTCAGCGACGAAGCGGCGAAGCTCGAACAGCGGTTCACGAACGCGGCGCGGAAGGCGGCAGATCTCATCCGGCGAAACATGCCGACGAACGGACCGTCGCAGCAGTACGCGAATCACACCGGCCAGGATCGTGTGCGCCGTGAAGATCGCGGCGATCGCAAACCCGGCGGTGATCGGAAGCCCTTCGGCGACCGCAAGCCGGGCGGTGGCCCGGGCGCACCCGGTGGTCCGCGACCGCCGCGCAAACCTGAAGGCGTGCGTTCCTAGTTCGCCGTCAGCGCTTCCGCAAGTTCGACAATCTGGTCCCTGTGGCGGTCTTCATGACCACCCAGGGACCAGAACCATTGATAGCCATCGAGTGATCCCAACGCCGGATGGGGTCGCGTCACCGTAGTCAGATCACGCCCGCTCGAGGCGACCATCGCCGCATCCACCGCATCCCAGGACTGCGTCAGCAGAATCCAGGCCGCCCTCGAGTCCATTCGGC
>CAYHEX010000011.1:23175-30390 GCA_964355365.1 uncultured Solibacteraceae bacterium
TCGAGGGCGGGGTCGTGAATCATGGACGCAGATTAGCGCAGGTGCGGGCGGGTGCGAACAGGTGCGAACAGGTGCGTGGTGCGGTCTCGTCTACCGGCCGGCGCTCGTCTTCTGCGCGGCCAGCATGTAGTACACGGCGTAGGTGCCGAGCCAGTGCGAGCCGTAATAGCCGGCGTCGTACATGCCCTGCATGCCTTTGACGCCGTGAATGGCGGCGAGTCGGCGCAGGATGGCGCCACGCACGTCGCCGTCGGGTAACGCGTCGGCGATGCGCGTCATCACGGCACCGCGCTGAAATGCGAGGCCGATCAGGTGCGACTTGCCCGCGAGCTGATCGGGCCGCGACACGCCGGCGGTGTCCACCGGTTCGGTGAGCGGCTTGAAGTCCGCCGAGTCCATCGCCGGCAAGAACGTGTCCAGCCACGGCAGGAACGTCTCGGGCGGCATCAAGCGGCTCATCAGCGCCGCTTCGGTCAGGCACGGTGACAGGAAATCCGATCCCGCCGGCTCGATCTTCGTGCTGCAGTTCTTGTCTTTCGCGTAGAACAGCGTCGCGGCTTCGACGATGGCCGCGCGGAGCGTGTCGTCTTTCGCGAGCTCGACGTAGTCGAGCATCAGGTACATGCCGAAGGCGCTGTTCGGATGCACGCCGCCGCGATTCGGCTGGGCCAGGTCTTTCAGGAATGTCGCCATCTCCGACGACGCCCACGTGGAGAGCGGCGCCATGTTCGCGGCCCACTTCTGCGCGTCGGGATCTTTCCAATCGGACAACTCGGCCGAGAGTTTCAGGATCCACGCGTAGCCGTACGGTCGCTCGAACGCGCCCGCGCCCTTCAGATACGCGAGCTCGCCTTCGAGATTCGACGCGTCCAGATGCCGTCCCAGCTTCTGGCGCACGAGATTGCCGACGGGCAAGTCCGGGTACCCCTTGAGCAGCCGGACGAGCGTCCAGATGGAATTGACCGACGAGTGCCAGTCGAAGCATCCGTAGAACGCGAGCGTTTTCTGATAGTCGTCGGGCGGACGATAGGTGGCTTCCCACAGATAGCCGCGTCCGGTCGGCGCCGCCTGCGGATGATCCAGGCACGACAGCGGCATCGTCGCGAGCCACACGGCCTGATCCTGAGTGAGCACCGGCGCGGTCGCGGCCGGAAGCTTCGCGAGGAAGGCCTTGAGATCGTCGGGACGCGCCGCGGTGGCCGCGGTGGAAAAGAGCAGCGCCGCCGAAAGTGCCGCGACCGATAGGGCGCGCCCGATCATCGCGCCCCTCCATTCGCGGTGAGGTACGACACGGCGAACGCGCCGACCCAGGGCGCGTCGAACGCGGCGGCCGTCACCACTTCGCGCTGTCCGTTCTCGGCGTGGATGTCAGCCAGGCGCCGGAACAGCACCGCGCGCGGATCGGCGGCGGGAAGCGCCGCGGAGAGCCGCGCGAACGCGTTCGCGCGCGTGAAGGCGAGCGCGATCCAGTTGGCGCGCGGGTTGACCGTTGGGCCGTTGCCGCGACCGCTGGTCGCCGCCGTGGCGCCACGACCGCCGCGACCGCGCGCGCCAACCGCATCAAACGAAATCGACAGCAGCGGCTTGAAGGTCGCGGACGTTGGCGCCGGCATGACCTTGTCGAACCACGGCACGAACGCGGCGGCATCGAGGACGCGGCTCATCACAGCGGCCTCTTCGAGGCACGGCGAGACCATTTCGGGCGAGGCCGCCTCGGTCTCTGTTGCGCAGATGGTGTCGTTCAAGAACAGGCGCCGCGCCGCGTCACTCACCGACCGTTTGATCGTCATGTCGCGCGTTGCGTCGACGTAGTCGAGCAGCAGGCCGAGCGACAGCGCGCTGTTGGCCTGCGTGGCCGTGCGATTCGGCCGCTCGAGATCGACGAGGTAGCTCACCGTGCCGTCCGCGAAGAACCGGGCGAGCGGCGTCGCGTTCTCGGCATACCGAGCGCCGTCTGCGTCCTTCCACGTCGCGAGTTCCGCGTAGAGACGCAGGAACCACGCGTACCCGTACGGCCGCTGCGCGTTGCCGGCGCCGCGGAAGTACGCAAGTTCCCCGTCGAGGTTCTCGCGACCGAGATGCAGGCCGAGCTTCTCTCGAATCAGCTGACCCGATCCGATGTCCGGGTACTTCTTGAGCAGCGTGACCATCGTCCACGTCGCGCCGACGGCGGTCGGCCAGTCGCTGCATCCGAAGAACGCGCGCGTCTTTTCGTACGCATCAACCGTCCGATACGTCGGCTGCCAGAAGTACGGCCGCGTCGTCGTCGGGCGCGGCTGCAGGTCATCAACGCACGTGAGCGGCAGCGCCGTGAACAGCAGCGCCGACGGCTGGTCGAGCGGCTTCGGCGTCGCTTTTGGCAGCGACGCCGTCAGGGACGCGAGATCGACGGTCGCCTGCGCGGGCGTCTGAGCCGGCGCCGGCTTCTGCGCCGGAACGGACAGCACCGCGACCAGCGCGGTGCAGATGAAACGGACGATGGTCATTTCCTCAGAACTGACCGCCGCCGCCACCGCGGCCGCCCGCAGCCGCCGGCGCAGCGGGAATGACGTAGTCGCGCGGCGGATCGACGCCCATGAGGTACTTCACGAAGTAGTCCCACCGCCGGCGCATGATGTAATTCGCCGGCGTGAACCCGTGGCCCGAGTTGACCACCATGATTAAGTCGAAATCCTTGTTCGCCTTGGTGAGCGCGTCGGCCACCAGCAATGTGTTGTACGGCGGCACGTTGTTGTCCATCGTGCCGTGGATCAACAGCAAGCGACCCTTCAGGCCGGCGGCCTGCGTCTGCGTGGCTTCGATCGTGTAGCTGTCGGTGCCGTCCGCGTTCTTCACGAGCGGACCCTGATACCGCTCGCCCCAGTCGTCTTCGTACTGGCGCTGATCGTGATTGCCAGACTCGGCGATGCCCACCTTGAAGAAATCGTTGTACGGCGCGCGCAGCAGCGCGTCAGCCGTGATGAATCCGCCGCCCGAGTGCCCCCACATCGCGGCCTTCGTGATGTCGATCCACGGGTACTTCGTCGCGAGCTCCTTCATGCCGGCGATCTGGTCGGGGATCGTGTTGTGGCGGCCCATCGCGCCGTAGTACGCGTCGGTGAACGCCTTCGATCGGTTCGGCGTGCCGGTGCCGTCAATGCTAACGACGAGGAAGCCGAGTTCGGCGAGCGCCTGCTTGTCGCCGCGGGCCGCCGTGAACGCGCGTGAGCCCACGCTGCCCGACTGTGGACCTGGGTACGCCTGGTTGATGATCGGGTACTTCTTCTTCGGGTCGAAGTTCGTCGGACGGAAGAGCATGCCGTAGGTGTCGTACTTGCCGTCGGCCGACTTCATCTTGATCTGCATCGGCGGCTTCCAACCGGTGGCGACGAGCTTCGAGATGTCGGTCTTCTCGAGCGGCATGATCAGCGCGCCGGTCGTGCCGTCACGCAGCGTCGTCTGCGGCGCGACGTCGGGCTGCGAGAACGTGTCGATCACGTACTTGCCGTCGGGCGAGACCTGGGCGGTGTGCGTGCCGTTGTCGGGCGTCAGCGAGACGTTGTTCTTGCCGTCGAGGCCGATCTTGTAGGCGTGCGTGAAGTACGGATCCTGGCCCGGCTCCTTGCCGACCGCTTCGTACCACATGGTGCGAGTCGCCGGATCGATTCGCGTAACCGCCGTCACCGGTCCGACGCCGTTCGTGATCTTGTTCTTCAACTGACCGGTGGTGAAATCGTAGAGGTACATCTGCGCGGTGCCGTCGCGCTGCGAGTACCACAGCACCTCGTTGCTGGCCCAGAGGATCTGCCACTGCACGCGGGTCTGCACGTGCGTCGCTTCCGTCTCGGTGAAGAGCGTTCGGACCGCTCCGGTCGCCGTGTCGGCGACTTTGGCCGTGGAGTTCTTGTGAAAGCGATCGGTGGAGACAAAGCCGAGCTTCGATCCATCCGGGCTCCAAAGGTACTCGCCCATGTCGATGTTGTCCTCGGACATGGCGCGGTGGTAATCCGCCGGCATCTGCAGACGCGTGATCTTGCCCGAGTCCACGTCGATCACCACGCGTTCGATCATCGCGACGACCGTGTCGCCCGGCAGCGGGTACTTCCACGCGCGCAACACCGGATGACCGCCGTTGACCGGCGTCTCCACGAGGTACATGTCGCCAACCTTGCGCTCGTCCTGCTGTTGCGTGGCGATCTTCTTGCCGTCCGGCGACCATGAGAGTGAAGCCGCGGCGCTCGTCGACCAGCCGGCGTTGCTCGTCGCGTATCCGAAGTCCTTCACGCCATCAGTCGTCAACTGACGGTCCTGACCGGTGGCCACGTCGCGCACCCAGAGATTCCAATCGCAGATGAAGATGGCCTTGTTGCCGTCGGGCGACATCGACGGCGGCGGTGCACCGGACGTGCCGGTGACATTGGGTCCGCACGTCTTCGTGATCGCCACACCGCCACGTCCGCCGCCGCGGCCGCCGCCACCACCGGCGCGCGCACCACGCCCGCCGCCGGCCGGCGCCGCCGCGCCTCCAGCTGGAGGCGTCGCCACCACTTCGCTCGTCTTCTTCACGGGGTCGACGACGACATTCTCGGTGCCGGTCGGGGTGGTCCGGACGTACCAGAAGCGCCCATCGGGCAGCCAGGTCGGGCTGACGGTACCGCCGACAACCAGATTGTTCAACGCGGGCGCGAGCATCTTGGTCGCGCGATCGTAGTCGGCGACCGTGAGCGCGCGCTTGTTCTGCGCGACGACGACGGCAGTGCCGAGAACGCCAAAAGTGAGGAGGAGTGCGAGAACGCGAGTGATCGACCGGGACATATGTGGACTCCAGGAGAACGCCTGAATCAGGCCCGCTGATAGTGAGTCAATGGGCGTGGTGAGGCAACCGATTTTCTTGGGACAGGACGGGCGTGAATTGCCGCCCGTGACTACAGGTGCTTCGGCCAGCGCTGCCGGCCGTGAAATACCGCGATGACCTCCAGACGCTCGCCCCGCACCCGATACGGGATCACGTACGGCGTGCCGAGCACGACAAGTTCCCGGGTGCCGGCGACACGACCGGACCGGCCCAGGCTTGGCAGTTCGGCCAACCGCTCGACGGCCGCCAGCAGCGTCAGACCCGTGCGGGCGGCGGCATCCGGGTTCTCGCGTGCAATGTAGTCCCGAAGGTCCATCAGATGCCGGATCGCGCGGGGCGACCAGACAATGGTCACGCGCGGGGCGCCTTGCGCTCGGACTTCCGGCCCCAGGAGCGGAGCCAGATCGAGACGTCCTTGTGCGCGACGCCGCGTCCCGCGTCCAGTTCAGCCACTCCGGCCTGAATCTCATCGAGCTGCCAGTGCTCGGCCTCGACAAAAGCGGTGATGGCTTCGGCGGCGAGGAATGACTTGGATCGTCGCGACCGGCCGGCCAGCGACTCCAACCGCTTCTTCACTTTGGCATCGATTCGAACCGAGAGCGTTGTCGTCATCTGTGGTGGCCTGTGTGCGATTGTACACAAGTGCCGGACCTGAGTCCTGTTTCTTCGCTTGCGCGCTCTGCTTCAGGTAGCTCGTCTGGCGACGACGCAGAAATCGCTCTTGATCGATCTCGTGGGGCCGAGGCAAGCCGGCCCGCGGACCTGAAGGTCCGCGGCTACTCATTCGGGGACCTGAAGGTCCCCGACTACGATCGTCGTGTGACGGCTGTCGTAGCGGCGGACCTTCAGGTCCGCCGATCAACTCCGATAGATCCTGTCCTTCGACCAACTCCATGACCAGTGCCCTGACGTTGGACATTGGACCTTGGACGTTGGACTCCTCAATCCCGTAGATCGCCGCGATGTTCGGATGATTCAGCGACGCGAGCACCTGCGCTTCGCGCGTGAACCGCGCAACGCGATCGGCATCGAGCGCGAACAACTCGGGCAGCACCTTGACGCGGCAGGACTTGACGCAGATGCTGCACAACTTCAACACGGTCACGCCGGTAAAGAAACCATTTGACGTGACGTTAATGCAATGTGCATATTGCACAGATGGGCACAAAGACGATCTCGCTGAAGGACGAGGCCTACCGCCGGCTGAGGGCGGCTCGCCGGTATCCGGACGAGTCATTCAGTGAGGTCGTCCTGCGTGCGACCTGGCCGGAAGACACGATCACGGCCCGCGATTTTCTCCCGCTCCTCGGCGCGCGACGCACGCACCTCAAGCCGGATGAGCTGGACCGCATCGAATCGAACGCCACGGACGATCGCCCAGCGGAGGACAAGTGGGACGGCCGCTGATCCTCGAGACCACGTTCCTCATCGATCTCGAGCGTGAACACCATCGCGGCGCGCCGGGTCCCGCCGTGGCGTTCCTCGAAGCCAACGGCGACGCGCGGCTGTATCTGTCGTTTGTGGTGGCCGGTGAATTGGCCGCCGGCATCTCGATGCGGGATCGCGCTCGATGGGAGGCGTTCCTGTCGCCATTCTTCGTGCTGGCGTCCACGCCGGAAGTCAGTTGGCACTACGGGCGCGCGTATCGCCACCTCTGCGACACCGGCCGATTGATTGGCGCGAACGATTTGTGGATCGCGGCGACCGGCCTCGCCTATCAGATGCCGATCGTAACGCGGAACCTCGACCACTTTCGGCGCGTGCCCGGCCTCGACGTCGTGTCGTACTAACGAGCGGCTCCTCGGAGCAGCGCGGTCCAGTGCTGCACAAGCGTCAAGGGTTGAGCCGTGGTGGACGCGCCATCGTCGAAGACGAGAATCCGTTGGCTGTCGCGCGAAGCGTCATAGGTGATGCCAGCGCCTGCGCCTGTGGAGCTGGTGACGATACCGCCGAAGAGCGCTCGAGGCTCTCCGGCCTGGAGCGTGCCGTTCCGAACGGCGACATCCACGGCCATGAGTGTGCGGTCCGCGTTCGCAAAGAAGATCTCCTTGCCGTCTTTGCCCCACCGGGGAGTCGAGCCACCGCGACGAGAGATCTGTATCCGCGTGCCAGGTCCCGGAAACGGCGCTGCATACACCCCGTCGTTTGACTCGTAGACCATCCAACGGCCGTCGGGCGAGAACTCAACGGGCCGTGAGGCGCGGATCTCCGGCAAGTCATACGGCTTGGCCGGCCGATCTCCGGATGCGCCGTTCAGCGGCAGGGCCCTCAACACGCCGCCGCTACCGCGGTACAGCAAGAGCTTGCCGTCTGGCGAGATGCCGCTCGGAAACACGGACGCCGAGTCTTCCAGCACGAGGTCGACCTTCCCGGCCCCGTTC
>CAYHEX010000012.1:0-19970 GCA_964355365.1 uncultured Solibacteraceae bacterium
CCGCGCCAGCCCAACCATGCTCAGGCCGACCATGTACTCGGGATGGTGCCGCAGGAAGATCGCCGCGAGCGCGATCATCAGCGACGCCCCGAGCGTCCAATTC
Organism: uncultured Solibacteraceae bacterium; assembly: GCA_964355365.1. GTDB lineage: Bacteria > Acidobacteriota > Vicinamibacteria > Vicinamibacterales > SCN-69-37 > SCUN01. The sequence goes on from CAYHEX010000012.1 coordinate 104, forward strand.
CGCGTGATCGACAGGGCGAGCGCTCGGGTCTCTCGAAAGACCCGGCCGAGTTCCTCGTAGCGCACCTTCGCCAACGGCGGATACGTCATCAGGATCAGCCCGACGGCGATCGGCAGGTTGGTGGTGCCGGCGTCGAACTGATGGATCACGTCTGCGGTGCCCGGCGCGAAGTGACCGATCGCGACGCCGAGGCCCATGGCGAGGAAGATCCAGAGCGTCAGAAAGCGGTCGAGAAATGACAGGCGGCGCATCGACACTTAGATTATTGCGTTATAGTCGCCGCAACCGTTCCCTGGAGACATCAATGTTGCGTCGAGTGACCTGGCTCACGATTGCGATCGTGCCCTGTGCCGTGCTGATCCTGTCGGCGCAGCAAGGCACGCCGAAACCCGTCGTTCCGCCGATGACGCCGGCCGCGGGTATCGATTTCGCCGACGGCATGATGACCAAGGGCCGCTACCGCGAGGCCATCATCGCGTATCAGCGGGCGCGACTCGCGTCGCCCGATCCCATCCAGCGTGTGCGCGCCGGGGCCGGCGAAGTGAAGGGCATCCTGCGCATGGGCGGATTCGAGTCCGCCGTCGATGAGGCCGCCGGATTGCTCGAGTCCGTGCCCGGAAACCCGCAGGCGATGGCCGTGCTCGGCGACGCGCTCTGGGCGGCGGGACGATTCATCGAAGCCGAGATCGCCTATGACAAGGCGCTCGGTATTGACCCAGCCGACCCGCGCGCGCTCCACGGTCGCGGCCGCTCGCTCGCCGCGAAGCGGCAGTTGCCGGCCGCTCTGGAATCCGTGCGCGCCGCCGTGACCCACGATCCGGGCGAAGAGGCGTACCTCTACACGATGGCCGACGTGCTCGAGCAGTTGCGCCGCTATCCGGAAGCCGCCGAGGCGCTCGATCGCTACGAAGCGGTGATGCCCGATCGCAAGACGAACAACGCGGCCCGCTGGGCGCACGCACAGGCGGAATTGCTGCGCCGCTTCGGCAACGTGACGCCGTTCGACATCGAGGGCCCGAACCAGACGTTCACGATGCCGTTCCGCATCGAGAACGGCAAAGTGCTCGTGAAGGCGTCGATCAACGGCCGCGCGCCGATTGACGTCGTGGTCGATACGGGCGCGGAGCATTCCTCGTTGACGCCGGATGTGGCGCGCGCCTCGCGCGTGGACGCGCTCACCGTGATTCCCACCGCCGGCATCGGCGAGCGGGAAACCGGCTTCCGCGACCTGCAGATGGGCCGGATCGACCGGCTCGAGATCGGGCCGCTGCGCGTGAAGCACGTCGCATGCTTCATCAAAGCGCCGGCGCTCACCAATCTGCCGATCACCGAAACGCAGGGGTTCGCGCCCCTGGCCCTCGGTCTGTCGGTCACGATCGACTACGCGACACAGACCCTGACGATGGCGCGACAGATACCGGTCGAGAGCGGCGGCCTGCGCCTGCCGTTGCGCATGCAGCGCCTGGCGATGGTGAACGGCAGCGTCAACTCGAAGCTCGCCGCGTTTATCGTCGACACGGGCGGTGAGCTGGGCCTCGTCGTCAGCGGCCGCGTGGCCGAGGGCGTGAACGCCGATCCGGCGTTGCGGCGGATTCCGATCAACGTCTACGGCACGGCGGGCAAGGACAAGAACGCGTTCGTGCTGCCGTTCGTGGATATCTTCTTCGGCCGGGGCGTGTCGTTGTTGCAGGCGTCGGTGGCGGTGTTGAATCTCGACGCGCCGAGCTGGCTGCTGGGCATCGACATCGGCGGCATCGTCGGCCATTCGTTTCTGAGCAAATACAAAGTGACGTTCGATTTGCAACGGGGCGAGCTGGCGCTGCAGTAATCTGGACCACGAAGGGACTGACGATGACACGCGATGAAGCCGTGGAATTTTTCGAGCGCCGAAACGGAGGATGGTCGTCGCATGATGCCGGGGCCCTGGCTCGGATGCACGCCCAGAATGGCGTCGTGCGCAGCCCGATGTTCGGCCAATTGAACGGTCGCGAAGCCATCGCCACCTCGTACGCGTCGTTGTTCCGCATGTTCCCCGACTGGACGTTTATGTCGGATGCGCTCGTGATCGATGGTGATCGTGTCGCGCAGCCGTTTCAGGCCACGGCGACCCACTCGGCCGATTTCATGGGGCTGCCCGCCACCGGCCGGCATTTCAGAATCGAAGGCGTCCGCCTCTACACCATGAAGGACGGGCTGATCCAGGAAGAGAAGCGCGTCTACGACTTCACCGGACTCCTGATCCAGGTGGGTGTGCTGAAGAGTAAGCCGGCGGTCTAGTCCCGCCCGGCGTCGTTGGAGTGGTGATGAAGTTTGCAGTGATTGGCGCCGGCGCGGTCGGCGGGTTCTACGGTGCCCTCTTGTCGAAGTCCGGGCACGACGTCTCATTTGTCGCGCGCGGCGCACATCGCGACGCCATGCTGGCCGACGGCCTGCGCATCCTGAGCGCGCCCGACGCCGTCGGCGACCTCGTCGTTCACTGCCCGGTCGAGAGCGATCCGGCGAAGATCGGCGTGGTCGACGTCGTGATCCTCGCGGTCAAGACCTACTCGAATGCCGAGACGTTCCCGCTGTTGAAGCCGCTGTTCGGGCCGCAGACGTCGATCCTCACGCTGCAGAACGGCGTCGATAGCGCCGAGGAGCTCGCTGAGGTGTTCGGGCCCGGTGCGGTGATCGGCGGCGCCACGTACATTGCCGGCGGTATCGAGGCGCCCGGGGTGATCCGTCACAACGGCACGCACCGCCGCATCGTGTTCGGCGAGTATTTCAATCCATCCGCAGAGCTGTCGGCGCGTGTCGCTGCGCTCGCGCCCATCTTTGCCGCCGCGGACATCCAGACCGAGGCCGTGCCCGACATCCGCCTGCGCCTCTGGGAGAAGTTCATCTACCTGGCGCCGATGGCGGCGTTTACCGGGGCCTCGCGGCTGTCGATCGGCCCCATCTGGGGCGACGAGTTCATTCGCGAGATGTTTCTGAGCGCCGTGGACGAAGTCGAACGCGTGGCGCTGGCATCCGGCATCCGCGTGCCCCCCGGCGTGCGCCATCGCATCACCGAATACACCGCGAACGTGCCGAAGACGATGCGCTCGTCATTGCTGATCGACCTGTCGCAGGGCAAGAAGATCGAGGTTGAAGCGCTGCAGGGCAGCGTGGTGCGCCGCGGACTCGCGGCCGGCGTGCCGACGCCCATCATGAGTGCGCTCTATGCGGTGCTCAAGCCGCACGCGTACGGCAATGGGTGAATGCGGGAGTGTGGGATTGGGTGAGTATGTGTGTGAATGCGTGAGTGGGTGAATGGGTGAGTCCTGGTGCGCGCGGCACACGCCCGCGCTGATGCATCGCAACTTCCGGTTGTTATGGCTCGGGCTGCTGGCATCCTTCACGGGCTCGTTCATGCAGAGCGCGGCGCTGCTCTGGCACGTGTCGCTGTTGGTCGAGCCGGACAAGAAGGCGATCGCGCTCGGCATGGTGGGGCTCGTGCGCGTGGTGCCGATCGTGGCGCTGTCGCTCCTGAGCGGCGTCCTGGCCGACGCCATGGACCGGCGCAAGCTCATGATGTTTACGTCGATCACCGGCGGCGTCGTCGCCGCGGGCCTGGCGGTGCTGGCGTTCGCAGACGTGCACGCGCTGTGGCCGGTGTACACGCTCGCCGGTCTCGGCGCGGCGTCGGCCGCGTTTGACGCGCCCGCGCGACACTCGCTGGTGCCCAACCTCGTGCCGCGCGAGACCCTGCCGAACGCGGTGAGCCTCAATACCGCGATGATTCAAGTCGCGGCGGTCGGCGGTCCTGCGCTCGCCGGTGTGCTCATCGCGTCGTCGCATCTCGGATGGGCCTATGTGACAAACGCCCTGTCGTTCGCCTGCGTCGCGATCGCGCTCGTGATGATGCGCGACGTGCCCGCGTTGACGCGCAGTACCGGGAAGTCCGACGACATCTCGATCCGCGCCGCGCGTGAGGGCCTGCGGTTCGTGTTCCGGTCGCCCATCATCCGCGGCTCGATGCTGCTCGACTTCTTCGCGACGTTCTTCTCGTCGGCGACCGCGCTCCTGCCGATCTTTGCCCAGGACATCCTGCGCGTCGGGCCGTGGGGCTACGGCTGGCTCTACGCCGCGCCGGCCGTCGGCGCCACGGTGGGCAGCATCGCGATGATCCGGTTCTCGCATTCGATCGAACATCGCGGCAAAGTGCTCGTGTGGGCGGTCTTCGCCTACGGCGCGTCCACGGTGGTGTTCGGTTTGTCGCACGTGTTCTGGCTCACATTTGCGTGTCTGGTCTGCTCCGGCCTGGCCGACAGCGCGAGCATGGTCATTCGTAATCTGATCCGGCAACTCGAAACGCCGGATGCGCTGCGCGGACGGATGACAGGCATCAACATGGTGTTCTTTCAGGGCGGTCCGCAGCTCGGCGAACTCGAAGCCGGCCTGGTCGCCAATTGGCGCGGCGCGCCGTTCTCGGTCATTACGGGCGGCGTCGGTTGCCTGATCGTGACGGGCATGATTGTGGCGGCCACACCGGCGTTGTGGAAGTATCGACGATAGGAATGACCATCCTCTTTGTCACGCTGATCGTTGGAGCGGCTGCCGGCACCGTGGGCGCGCTGCTCGGCGTCGGCGGCGGCCTGTTCCTCATGCCGTTCCTGACCAAGGTGTTGCACCTGCCGTTCTCGGTCGCCACCGGCGTCAGCCTGGTCACCATCATTGCCACGTCGTCGGCCTCGTCGGCCGCGAGCGGCCGTCTCCGCCTCGTGAACCTGCGGCTCGCGATGCTGCTCGAAGTCTTCACCGTTGCGGGCGCGTTGATCGCCATCACGCTGTTCGCGGGCCTGTCGGAAGCCACGATTGGTCAGATCTTCGGCTGGACGATGCTGGCGATCGCGGTGATGGTGCTGTCGCGGATCGATCGCCGCAACGTGATTCTGGGCGAGGTGACGGACGTCGGCTGGATGGGCGGCCGCTATGCGGAGAAAGAAGCCGGCGGTGAGGTCGCCTATCGGCTCAAGCGCGCGCCGGTGGCGTTCGGCATGTCGCTGCTCGCCGGTGTCGTGTCGGGCTTCGGCATCGGCGGTGGCGTGATGGTGGTGCCTGCGCTCAACACGTGGTGCGGCGTGCCGATTCGCGTGGCGGCCGCCACCAGCTCGTTCGTTCTGGGGGTCACCGCCCTGGTCGGCGCGGCGCACGCATTTCTGAAGGGCGACATCGTCCCGGAACTCGCGGCTGCCGCGGTGATTGGTGTGCTGGGCGGCACGCAACTCGGCGTTCGTCTCGGCGTGAGCCTGCCTGCAAAGACGCAGAAGCTGCTGATGGTGGTGTTTCTCGTCATCGTGTGGGCGATCTTCTTCTTCGATCTGAAGGCGCGCCGATGAGCACGAATGACATGGCCGGTCTCGAGGCCGTCGTCGGCCGCCTGTTCACCTGGGGTGTCCGGATCAGCGCGTCGGCGTTTGTCGCCGGGTTGGTCCTGTTCTTTGCGCACAGCGCCCTGGCCACACCGGTGCTGCTGTCGGGACTGGTGGTGCTGATGGCGATTCCGGCCACGCGCGTGCTGGTGTCAACCGTTGACGCCATGCGCCGCCGCGACACGCTGCTCGTGGCCGCCACGCTGGCGGTCATCGTCGAGCTCGTGTGGTTGTTCGTGTCGAAGCGCTGACGCGCGTCGCGTTCCCTATTCGTCGTCGGCGAATTCTTCCGGACTGGCCGGGATGCCGGCGTGGGCCGGCGCGGCGGCTTCACGCAGCCGCTCCTGCGCGGCGATGCGCATGCGGTCGAGTAGCATCGCGATGCGGTCCGCCTGCGACAGGATGACCTGCACGTCCTCGGCACTGTCCGGCTTGAGCGTTTCGAGCACACCGCACTGGCCGATGATCGCCTGCAACGCGCTGTTGACGTCCGTCGAGAGCGAGAGGCTCATCTCCGCGAGGGTCTCCATGGACCGGTACCGCTGGAGCGCGGCGTGTTGTTGCTGGGCCACAAAGGCGAACGCCAGCACTTCGGCCATCGGCTGCATGGCGTCGCGATGCGCGGCGGTAAACGCCCCGGGCGTGCGGGCAATGGCCGTGAGCGTGCCGATCGCGCGGTTGCGCGACATCAACGGCAACACGATCGCCGACCGGAACCCCTGGGACGCCAGATCCGACATGTCGACGAAATCCAGCGCTTGCTTGCCGAAGTCGTCCACGACCACGGGCTCGCACGAGCGCATCACCTGGCCGAACAGGCTGCGCTCGAGGCGATAGGTGACTTCCGCGCGAGGACGGCGGCGACGTTCCGGCTCGCTCACGCGCGAGAGGTACGTCTGGATGTCGTGCCCGTTCTCGTGCAGCACCGCCAGACCCAGACGATCGCACCGCACCAGACGTCCGACGCGACGGGCGAGCCCCTGAAACGCGAGGCCGGCGTCTTTCGTGCGGCCGAGCGTGACCAGCATCTCATTCAGCGCTTCGAGCTGTTCCACCTGGTCGAGCGTGGCCTGATGCTGCGACTGGCGCGACGTCAGCTCGGCGGACAGCGACTTGGAGTGCTGTGACGCCTGCCAGAGCAAGAGGATGACCGTGGCCCAAGCGAGCATGAGGATGGTCGCGATGGCTGCCGTCCCGTTGAGGTAGCCGTACGCCGCCGCGAGGGCCAGGAGGAGCTGTGCCGCCGAATTCGCCCAGACGGCGACGACCGTCGTGGTGTTCTGTTTCATCGCTCAGTGCCTGTGTCAGTCGCCGGGAATTGGTACGCGGCGGCAATGGGGCGCAGCGGCCGATCGAACCATCCGGGACGCCGTGTGCCGTCGGGGCCGGGCGCGGGTCGCGTCTTTGCCATCCACTCAAGATACGCCCGATGGGACTCTGCCGTATCGACCATGACGTCGCCGTAGCTGTCGGCCGGTCCCGCCTTCTCAACCGTGACCTTCTGGTGCCAGCAGTGCATGCCGCTGACCGGGTCGGGCTGTACGGGGAACGTGACGTTCTGGTGCACACCGACCTCGCTCCACCACACGCGGGCGCTGTCCGGATCGGCGCTCTCGAACGGCGCCGCGCCGTGCACTTGCTTCATCTCATACTTGCCGTCACCGCTTGTGGCGATGCGCACGAGCGCGGACGCCGAACGCTGGCCCATGTCCTCATGCAGTCGCCACCGGCCGAGGTGGTGTGACATGGCCACGACGCCTGGACGCAGACCCTCCGTGACCCACGCGCGCGTGATGAAGTGCCCGATGCGCGTCTTCACCTTCACCAGATCGCCCAGTTCGATGCCGAGCCGCGCGGCGTCGGGCGTGGCGATCCACAGCGGATTCGAGTGCGAGATCTCGTAGAGCCACTTCACGGGTGATCGCGTGTGAATCAGCGTGGGCAGGCGGAAGTTCGGCAGCAGGTCGAACTCGTTCTGTCGGCGGTCGAGATCGCGCCAATACACGTGGCCCGGTGTGTACTGCGGAATCGCATGCTCCGGCCAGCCCCACTTCGAGAGCGTGGGCGAGAAGAACTCGAGTCGGCGCGACGGCGTGTTGAAACCGGCGCAGGGCAGCCCGTCGACCATGATGCCGATTGTGGCGCCGCTCTTTTCGATCGAACCCGTGATGCCGTCGGACGTCGTGCCGGCAAGCGCCTCAGGGGTCAGCCGCCGCTCGTAGTTCTTGCTGTACGCGACATCATCCACCTTGAACACGCCGTACTTGCGCATGTACGCGAGCGGCGTGAGGTCTTCCGTTTTCGCTGCTTCGGGGAGGCCGGGGACGGAATTCTCGAACATCCAGCCGTAGTACTCGTCCATCGTGATCATCTGGCCGGGACGGTACGGCGACTCGAAGTACTTCCGAATGCCGAGCGACCCGTCGGGATCGATCTTCCACGAGAGCGCGATCCAGAACTCGCTCTCTTCCCACACTTCGCCGGGATTCGCTTCGTGCGTGGCCGTGATCGTGTCGCCGCGCTTGCCCATCGCCACGCGGCGCACGGGCTGGCGGAAGCCGAGCCAGCGGCCCGCGTGTGTTTCCTGGCTCATCGTGTCGTGCCGCTCGGTGCCGAGGCCCATCGGCAGCACGTAGTCGGCGAACCACGCGGTCTCGCTCCAGAACGGCGTCAGCGCCACGTGGCAGCCGATCTTCGTCTCGTCCTGCAGCATCTCCATCCACGTGAAGCCGTCGGGATTGGTCCAGACCGGGTTGTAGACGCGCGTGAAGTACGTGTCGAGCGTGCCGCGGCCTTCCTTGAGGAAGTGCGGGAGGAGGAAGCTCATCTCGTGGAACGCGAGCGGGAACTCCTTGGGGAAGAGCAGGTCGTTCCAGAACTCGGGCGCTGGTGGCGGATTGAAGTGCTTCGGCACGAACTTGTTGTCGACGTGCATGTTCACGCCGCCCGGTTCGCCGATCGCGCCCATCAGCACGACGAGGAAATACAGGCTGCGGGTGATTTGCCAGCCCCAGAGATGTCCGGCGGCTGCGGCGCGCCAGCTGTGGGTGGAGAACGCGGTGCCGGCGGCGGCGATGGCTTCGGCAGCCTCGACGATCTTGTGCGCAGCGACGCCGGTCTCGGCTTCGGCGTACTCGGGCGTGAATTGCGCGTACTCGGCCTTCAGTGCGTCCTCGAACGCGTCGAACGTGAGCGGCCGATCGGGGTGACGCTCCGTGAGATAGGTCTGCCAGTTCACCCACTTGCGGACGAACGCGCGGTTGTACTTCTTGTGATCGATCAGCCACTTCGCGATGGCGAGGATGATCGCGGCTTCGGTGCCGGGATTCGCCGGCATCCACATGTCGGCTTTCGCCGACGTGTTCGACAGTCGCGGATCGATCACGATCAGCTTCGCGCCTTTTGTCTGGCCTTCGATGATGCGCTGCGCGTGCGGGTTGAAGTAGTGGCCCGACTCGAGGTGCGACGACAGCAGCAGGATACATTTCGCGTTGGCGTGATCCGGCGAGGGACGATCCGCACCGCACCACAGGAAATGTCCGAGCCGCGCCGAGGACGAGCACACGTTGGTGTGGCTGTTGTGGCCGTCGAGGCCCCACGCCTGCAACACGCGCGCGGTGTAGCCGTCTTCGCCCGGACGTCCGACGTGGTACATCACTTCCTTGCGCCGGCCTTCGAGAATCGCCGTGCGGATGCGCGTGCCGATCGTCTCGAGCGCCTCATCCCACGTGGTGCGTTCCCATTCGCCCGACCCGCGCGCGCCTTTGCGGCGCAGCGGATAGAGGATGCGATCCGGATCTTCGAGCTGGTTGGGCGTGACCACGCCTTTCGCACACGTCCGTCCGCGGCTGCCCGGGTGCACCGGGTTGCCTTCGATTTTGCGGATCTCGAGCGTGTCTTTGTTGACGTAGGCGATGATCCCGCACGCCGACTCGCAGTTGAAGCAAATCGACGGGATGATCCAGTAGTTCTTGCGGTCCTTCTTCGGCCACGACGTGGACTCGAAGTCGACGTAGTGATCCCACGTCGACGGATCGGGGTGCGTCCTGAACGTGGCCATCTATTGCCCCTTTGCTCCATTGCCGCATTGCCACATTGCGATGTTCATGACAGCGGCACCGACTGGCCGGCTTCGACCCAGATGTACTCCCACGCGAGGCCACCGATGAGCGCCGTGAGCCCGGCGAGGACGAGCGCGCCGAGCGGGAATCCCGTGATGGCGGCGAGCGCGAAGAGCACGAGCGGCACCGCGCCGCCCAGACCGAGCGCGCCCCACCAGAACATCCGGCTGAAGGCGCCGCGTACGATCGCGCGCACCGCGAGTTCGTGATGCAGCGTGGGACTCGGCGTGAAGAGGTGCTCGAGCACGAGGATCAGCACGTGCACCAGCGTGGCGAGACCGAGCGTCCAGCCGAGCAGGTGCACGGTGCTGTCGCTCGGCGCCAGATACAGCGCGGCGAGGAGCAGCAGCGCCGCGCCTTCGATCAGCGACTGCGCGATGAGGTCGATCGTCGCGTGCGTGCCCTGCCACAGATCGCGCGCGAGGCCCTGCGCGAACAGGAGTCCCGTGTACGCCGTCGTCGCGAACGCGATCGGGAGCGAGAGCACGGCGGCGAGGCTGATCACCGAGTGCCACCCGAAGACGCCCGCGAGGAACCAGATGCCCGCCAGCGCGCCGTGCGCGGTGAGCAGGAACGCGCCGCGCGCCATCCACGACGTCCAGTTGGGACGCGTCAGGATGTAGTAGAACCGCTCCGGCCGCTCGAGGTCTTTGATGAGCACGACCGCCGTCGCCGCCGAGAAGAGTGCCGACAGCAGCGGCGCCGCGATCGCGGTGAGCGACGACCGGTCGCCGAGGAGCCACAGCACCGCGCCAAACATCAGCGTGCCCGTCGAGATGCCCTTGAACAGTAGATACAGGATCAGGTCCATACCCCAGGGCTTCTGGTGGGGCATGTCGTAGTCCACGCGCGGATCGCCCGGGCGCGAGGGGTCGGGCTCCACCGCGCCGAGCGGGCGCAGGTGCACCTGGCCTTCTTTGAACATGAACGGCCGCGCCGCGATTTCCGGCTGCATCGCGGCGGCGTCGGCGCCCAAGTAGAACACCTTCGGGCCCGTGCCTTTTTCTGGTTTTCGTACGGTGAAGGCTTCCCGGGCGACGATCTGGGCCACTCGGCTCGTCGGATCATCGAGGTCGCCGAAGATGCGGCACTCGGTCGGACACACGCTCACGCACGCCGGCTGCAACTGATTCTCCACGCGGTTCGCGCAGAAGTTGCACTTCTCGGCAGTGCGCGTGTTCGGGTCGATGAAAATCTGGTCGAACGGGCATGCGACCATGCACGCTTTGCAGCCGATGCACGAGTCGCCGTAAAGATCCACGATGCCGTCGGGGCGCCGATAGAGCGCGCTGGTCGGGCAGATCTTCATGCACGGCGCTTCTTCGCACTGATTGCAGAGCATCGGCAGGAACAACCGCGTCGTGTCGGGGAACGAGCCCTTCTCGACGGTCTTGACCCAGCAGCGGTTCACGCCGATCGGAATGTCGTGCTCGGACTTGCACGCGATCGTGCACGCGTGGCAGCCGATGCACATCTTCAAATCGATCGCGAAACCGTAGTTCGGCACTCGGGGGAATTCTACTTGGTTCGCTCGTCCGGACGGCGCCATTTCAGACCCGGGAATCGCGCGAAGTCGGCGTCGAACGTGATCCACTCGCAGCCATGCTCGATGGCCAGTGCGGCGTGGTACGCATCAGTTACGAGGTTCCCGCGCACATGCGTGTTGTCGATCAGCCGCTCGAGAATCCCCCAGTGCCGAGGGCCCGGCGCCACGGCCACGGCATTGGGCGCCTCACGGATGGCGTTGACGAACTCGAAGGCCTCCGCGGGCGTGCTGGGATCCCGAAAGGCGTGGCGGTTGGTCGTGATCCGGACGACGGCGGCCGACACGAGGTCGGATGCGCCGAAGGCCTGGGGGGAGGCGACGACGCCTTCGAGCCAGCGGCGTGCGACGACATGGTTCGGATGATCGGCGCGAAAGGCCGCGACGAGCACGTTCACGTCAGCGAGGACCACGGGACCGCTCCAGCGCCTCGAGGTCGTCGAGCTCGAAGATCTCCGTCATGCGGAGCGGATCGACGCCGGGCTGGAGGCCGCCGCCTCGCGTTGAGATCGGCAGGTTCACCGCAGGCTTCGCGCCATGTGATCGCGCCAGCACTTCACGAATCGCGTCTTCAATCAACGACGTGAGCGTGCGCCGATGCTCCGCGGCGTACTTCTTGGCCGCCTTGAGCAGATGAGGGTCCATCTGAATGGTGGTACGCATGCATATAAGCATATTAGTCTCGCATCGATATGTCTACCAGCTGTGACAAAGCCTCGGTCCGCTCTGATTCAGCAACGAGCGGGAACGTCAGGAGCAGACCCTCAAACGTCCCTCGATCCACGCCGTACTCCCGAGCCACCAGCGCCTGAAGCCCCGCCGCCAGACGCGGCGAGACGCCCGGGGCCGCGAGCCGACGGCCAAGCCGCGCGATCCGTCGCTGCCGTGCCGATCCCGTCCAGGGCGGCACGGGCAGGCTCTCGACCAGGCTCGTGGTGAGATGACCACCCATCAGCATGCGCACGAGCGCGTTCAACACGTACGAGTTGAAGCACGCTGAGAGAAAGTGCTGGCGCTCGCTATCGAGCGATGTCTTCAAACAGAACAGCGTGTGCGTCGTCACGACGCCGGCCGGGACGATGGCGGCGATGAGGGATTGGCGATTGGAGACGGCGGAGACGTCGCGGTAGGCGAGCCGCGCGCGCTCGTAGCCGCGACCAGGCAGCAATCGGGCGGCGGTCGATGCCGCAATGCGAAAGCGCGGCGTCTCGGTGTCTGTGGCAAATGGCCGGATATGTTTGCCCTCAATCACGGGCAGGCCGCGGTCGCTGAATGCGTCACGGTCTTCCGTGACGTTGAGTTCGCGTCCGAACTCCACGGCCCAGCCGTCCGCGCTGCCCAGTGCGGGCCAGCGATGTGTGAGGTCGTCGAGCAACGTCAGGTCGCCGGCTCGTCGAAGGTCCGGGAGGCGTCGCATCGCGCCGCCCGTCCGCGCCAGCGTTCCGCGCGAGATCCGCATCGGCGCCACCAGCGCGCCGTCGTCATCGCATAGTCGTTCGAGCGCGGCGGCGGATGTGACGCCCCCGACCATCGGTAATTCGTCGGTGCGCCCGCCCGGACTGGCAACGAGCGCGAGGAAGCGCAGTCCGCGATGCACGGGAAAGATGGCGCCGGCGTTGTCGAGGCCGATCACCGTTGATGTGCGGCAGCGATCCAGCAGCCGCGCGCGCAACGTGGCGGCGCCGTCGTCCGATGCGAGGCCCCAAGGCAGCACGAGGCCGATCTGGCCGCCCTCGCGCGTGAGGTCGAGCGCGCGTTCAAGAAACGGCTGATAGAGGTTCATGTGCCCGCGGCCGCATGCGCTGTAGAGGCCCGACTCGCGAATGAACCGCACGAGCTGGGCGCTCGCGCCGCTGTCGTCGTGGTCGGCGCGGAGCATCTCCCATGGCGGATTGCCGATGACCGCGTCGAAGCCGGCGTCGGTGCGCGGGTGGCCGTCAGCGTCCACGAATACGTCGGCGAACTCGAGCGGCCAATGGAAGAACCGGTGCGCATCCGCCTGCGCTCGCGCATCGCGGAGCCAGCGCGACAGCGCGGACGCGGGCAGCGTGCGATCCGCGCGCAGCAGCGCATCGATGGCCGCGCGCAGTTCGGGGGCCGACGGCGCGCCGCCTTCACCCGGGAACCAACGTGCGCACCACAGATGGGACGCGAGTCGCCAGCGCGCCAGCGTCGAGTCGTCCCGGTTCACCTGCGACCAGAGCGCTTCCTTTCGTCGTACGGCTTCCACGGTGTCATCCGACTCGGCCGCCAGTGACAGCAGCGGTTGTGCCAGTCGACCCAGTTCGCGCTCGTCGTGGTCGTCGAAGAGCGGCATCGCCGTCGTACGCCGGATGGCGGCGTGACGAAGATCGCCGGGTCGCGCGCCCACCAGCGCGTCGCCTGTGCGGAGCCGATGATCGAGGAATGTGAGTGGTTTGCCGCCGGCGAGCGTGGCGAGCCACAGCGACAGCCGCGCCAACTGGACGGCGACCGGATTGCGATCCACGCCGTACAGGCAACGTTGCGCGACCAGACGACGGAAGTCTGCCCGCATCCCGGTGTCGATCTCGTGCTCGCTGAGCCGGCCTTCGCCGACGAGTGCGCGCTCGTAGGCGGCGGCCAGATGACGGCAGGCCGCCACGAGAAACGCGCCCGAGCCCATCGCGGGGTCGACCACGCGCAGTTGCAGGATCGCGTCGGCGGATGCAGGTCGCGTGAGCGGCGTGAGCGTACGGCGCACGACGAACTCGGTCAGCGCGCGGGGTGTGTAGAACGTGCCGCTTTGTTTGCGATGCGGGTGTCCGAGCACGCGCTCGTACACCGCGCCGAGTTGTTCAACGCCGAGGTCGGGATACGCGATCGACTCGCGTCCGTGCCGCGTGGGGCGCGTGGACAGGTGCACCAGCGTGTCGGCGATCGCGCGGTCTTCCGCCGCCGCGTGCGGGCCGCCGCGCGGTCGTCGCCGCCGCTCGAGCGACGGCGCGGCCGCGCGGGAGAACAGGTGTCCGTTGAATGGGCGCACATCCAGTTCCGGCGTGCGGCAGCCGACGCGAAGCAACCGTGAGACCGCAGCGAGCCCTGGCCAGTAGCCGCCCGCGGCTGGATCCGTCCGCGCCGCCTCGCACATTGCGCCGACCGAGTAGGCGGGTCCATACAGCGGGTGGCGCCACGGGAGCAGGTCGCGCGATTCGGCGAAGAGCAGGAACAGCACGCGATAGATGATCGCGAGCGGTTCGCCGGTGGCCGTGCCGGACGGGAGCACGCGATCCAGCGACGCCAGACTGTGCGCGACACCCTGCTGCAGATCCTCGCGCACCGCGTCCTGAAACCGTTCCGCCCGCGCGGTCAGTTGCGCGATCCGGGACATGGGTCGTACATCGTCGCCCACGAACGCCGCGGCTTCCGCGATGGCCCAGAACCGGTCGAAGCTGTCCGCGTGCTCAAGTACGTCCGGCAGTGAGAACTCGGCCACGCGGCGCGACCAACCCGTCGCGTCGAGCACGTGCAGATGGGGTGTTGCGAGGATCAGACACCACGACGCGCCGCACTCGCGCGCGTGCGCGGCGGCGTCGCGCCAGATCACCGGCGGGCGGTGTGCCCAGGGCGCGACCCACAGCGCCACGGGCGTGGACGTCACGTCGCCGGCGGTGTGCGCGCCGCGTGCGGGCTGGGGGCGCCGCGGTTCGAGGCAGACCCGCGCCGCGTGCGCCGCGAATGAGGCCGACGTTGCGCGAAAGCCGAGCGCAGCCGCCAGCGGCATCGCGGCGATGTCGAACAGCGCGCGCAGTCCGGTCGCCGGGCCGCACATCGCGCTGACATCGCGCCACCAGTGCAGCAACCGCCGGCGCATGGCGGCCCGATGCGCCGCGTCCGCGGTGCCGAGCGCCGTCGCGTCCTGCAGCAGCCGATCCGCCAGGTAGCGGCCGGGGAAGAGCGAGCCGCCGATGCCGGGCAATGTGGCGCGCATATGGCTAGCCGCCGGTGAAGCGCAGGCGGGTCACGATGATGAGCGGCGGTTCGGCGGAAGCGCGTTCCAGCACCGCGATCCGTTCGTCGCAGGCGGCGCGCGCGGCGACCACGGCCGCGGCGTGCTGCCCGATGTTCCGCACCCTCTCTGCGGTCTGGCTACCGGGCAGTGCCGGCTGCTCGACGCCGGCGCCGACACGCGCCCGCAACGCGCGTTCGACGATGGCGGCTCGGTGCGCCCGGGTGGCGAGCACGCGTGCGACTCGGCGTCCGCGCGCGCGGACGAACCGTGGTGCCTGCGCGTGCTCGGGCGCGCCGGATGTCCAGAGTGCGCCGCCCCGCGCGACGTCGCTGACCACGAGTGTCTCGGCGCCGTCGATGTCGTGCGCCCAGATGTTTGTGCCGCATCGGGCGGCCAGCGGCCGGCCGTGGATCTCTGGCCCTCGCCACACGGCCGCCCACGCGCGTCGGCGCAGGAGCAGCGCCGCGGCGGCGCGGGCGCGGCGCCGCCAGCGGATGTCGCCCGGCAGCGCGGCGTGATCCGCTGCGGCGTCGGCGCGCGCGGCCAGGCGCGCTTCGAACGCGAGGTCGCGCGCGTGGTTCAGCACGAGCTGGGTCACGTGCACATCGCGCGTCTGTCCGAGGCGATCCACCCGGCCCGCGCGTTGCTCGAGACGAATGGGATTCCACGGCAGATCGAGGTGAATGATCCAGCGCGCCGACTGATGGAGATTCAGCCCCTGACTCGCGACGTCGGTAGCGAGGAGGATGCGCGCCTCACCGGATCGAAAGGCGTCGAGTGACGTCTGCAGGTGCGCCGGCGACAGCCCGCCATGCGCGATTGCGACGCGATGCCGATCGCGTTGCAGCATCGTCGCCACTGCGTCGAGCGAGTCGCGAAACTCGGTGAACACGATCACAGCCTCCGACGTGCGGGAGAGCAGCCTTGTGAGGCGCGCGATCTTCCGGCTCGCCATCGCCGCGGCCGCGGCGGCGGCGCGAATGCGGCGCATCCAGATGCGCTCGCGTTCGACCGGCATGCCGATGGTCACGGTGATCGCCGCGTCATCGCCATCGCCGAAGTCGAGTGACGGCTGCACCACGTCGGCTATCGCACTTGCCGCGCCCGAGAGGTGCGCGAGCCGGCGATCGGCTGAGAGGGTGAGGGCGGGGAAGGTGGACAGTGCGCGTTTCGTGAGCACCGACACCAACAACTGCGTGGCGTCGGCGGTGGATCCAGTTCCGGCGGCCAGCGCCGCGCGCGAGAATGCGTGGAGTACGTCGAACGCGTGTCGCTCGACGTCGCTCGGCCTCACGAGGAGACGGCGTTGGCGGCGGCGCGACGGCAGGCCGACGTCGGCGCGCGTGCGGCGGAATACGGTCAACGGCTCGCGCGGCGCGAGGGCGCCGATCCCCGTCAGCACCCGGCCATCGTCCACACCTGACAGCGGTGTCGCGGTCAGCAGCAGCACGCGCCGAGCGTTGGCGGCGAGCGCGTGGGCTGCGGCGCGGCGATCCGAGTGGCCCGTGACCATGTGCGCTTCGTCGATCACGACCAGATCCCAGGGATCCGGGGGCATGCCCTGGAGGACGTGCGACTGCTTCAGGAAATCCAGCGAACCAACCCAGACGGCGCAGACGGGCCACGGATTGATGTCACGCGGGAGGTCGGCGCACAGTGTGGCCAGCGTGGCGGCGTCGGCGAGATCAGCGGCCACATTGAGTCGGGCGCGCAGTTCGTCGATCCATTGGCGGCACAGATGGCTCGGCGCGGCGATCAGGACTCGACGGGCCTCACCGCGGCGAAGCACCTCGGCCACGATCAGTCCGGCCTGAATGGTCTTGCCGAGGCCGACGGCGTCGGCAATCAGCACGCGTCGCGCGCCATTCCGCATCGCCAGGAGCGGCTCCAGTTGATAGGGCAGGACGTGGATGTCGGCCGCCAGCGCCGTCAGGGGCAGGTCGAGGTGTTCCGCGTGTGCCCGAGCGGCGCGGACGGCCGCGTGCCAGCGCTGACGACGAACCCTGCGGGGCCGGCGGTGGTCGCGGCCGCTGTCGACGTCATCGAACGGCGTGAAGAATGTGGCCGATGGCGGGGTGCGCGGGTTCAGGCGTGTCACGTCAATCCGCGCGCCGCCGCCGGCTCGCGACACCGCGACGATCCGCCACCGTTCGCGGCGAATTGTGACCACGGCGCCGGGCGCGAACTGGAGCGATGGCAATTTCTGCCACTTTCCGCGCGTGCGGATGTCGCAAAAATTGCGACATGCACCGGGCCGCCCTAGGAGACCCCGCTCGCGCAGGGCTTCTCAGAGCAATCGCGATGCCAACCCTGAATTGAATTGAAATCGGGAATCAATTCATCGAATTGATTCCCGATTTCAATTCGCTCGATTGGCGATCCCCGATTGGCGCTTCGCGTTGATCTACGGGTGCTGTACCGTCACATTGGTGGTGATCCCGCCGCGGGCCGTGAAGGCGCCGGTCACCGTCATCTTCTTCGGCGCGCAGGCCGCGACCAGGTCGTCCAGAATCTTGTTCGTCGCCGCCTCGTAGAAGATGCCCTGGTTGCGATACCCGAGCATGTAGTACTTCAGCGACTTGAGCTCGATGCAGGTCTCGGCCGGCGTATACGTGATGATGATCTCGCCAAAATCCGGCAACCCGGTCTTGGGGCACATCGACGTAAACTCCGGGCAGCGGATTTCAATCGTGAAATCACGCTCCGGCCGCGGGTTCGGAAAGGTCTCTAACGTTCCGTTCATGGTTTGACAGTACTCCGGTCGAGCACTACGATACCGACCGTTCGACGTTTTTGCCAAGTTCTTACGCACACGATCTGCAGCAGGGAGATACGGCCATGGCCGACGCTCGTCGCATGGGAAAGATGGAACTGTTCGCGCACTTCGCTGAGAAATTCGACTTGAAGCGCACGGTGGCCCGCGACTTCTTCGACGAACTCCTCGCGCTCTCGGAACGCGAACTCAAGCGATCGGGCGAATTCGTCGTCCCCGGCATGTGCAAACTCGTGGTCCAGAAGCGCAAGGCCCGCGACGGCCGCAACCCGGCCACCGGCGAACTGATCAAGATCCCCGCCAAGACCGTCGTCAAAGCCCGCATCGCCAAGCAGCTCAAAGACGCCGTCCTGCCGAGGAAATAGTAGTCGCGGACCTTCAGGTCCGCGAATCGGATTACCATTGTTCCCGTGGCAAACGAATACGATGTCGTCGTAATTGGTGCGGGCACAGGCGGTTACGTCGCCGCCATTCGCGCGTCCCAACTCGGACTCAACGTCGCGGTCGTCGAACGCGCGCCTCAGCTCGGCGGCACGTGCCTCGTCTGGGGCTGCATCCCGACCAAAGCGCTCCTCGAAAATGCGCACGCGCTCAAAGTGGCGCAGGACGCCTCCGAGTGGGGGGTCACCGGCGTGACCTCGCCGGGCATCGACATGGTCCGCGTCCACGCGCGCAAGGACAAGATCGTCACCGGCCTCACGAAGGGCATCGAGTTCCTGTTCAAGAAGAACAAGATCGAGTGGATCAAAGGCAGCGCGCGCCTGCTCGGCAAGGGCAGGATCGAAGTCACCGACGCGGACAAGAAGGTCCTGCAAACGCTGACGGCGACCACAGAGATCATCGTCGCCACCGGATCCTCGCCGCGCAGCGTGCCCGGCATCACGATCGACAAAACGCACATCATCACCAGCGATCAGGCGATTCACCTCGCCGACGTGCCGAAGACGATGGCGATCATGGGCAGCGGCGCGGTGGGCGTGGAGTTCGCGTCGATCTTCAAACGCTTTGGCGCCGATGTCACGATCATCGAACTGCTCCCGCGCCTCGTGCCGAACGAAGACGAAGCCGTGTCGGCCGAACTCGCGCGCGCGTTCAAGAAGCGCGGTATCACCGCCAAGGTCGGCACCAAGGTCACATCAGCCACGGTGAAGGACGGCAAGGTCCACATTCAGATGGCCGGCGCCGCGTCGGCGGATGGCACGCCCGGCAAGACCGAGGCATTGACGGTGGACATCCTGCTCGTGGCCACCGGCCGCGGACCGGTCACCGAAGGCCTGGGCGCAAAGGAAGTCGGGCTCGTCATTGACGAGCGCGGCTACGTGAAGGTGGACACGCTGTTTCGCACGAACGTTTCGGGCATCTCCGCGATCGGCGACGTGATCACATTCGGCACAGGCGCGCATCCTCAGCTCGCGCATCTGTCGTCGGCCGAGGGCATCCTGTTGGCCGAGCGCATTGCCGGCCAGAACCCGCCGCCGATCAACTACGACCAGATCCCTGGCTGCACGTATTGCGACCCGGAGATTGGCAGCATCGGTCTCACGGAAGCCGAAGCGAAGAAACGCGGCTACGACGTCGTCGTCGGCCAGTTTCCGTTCATGGCGCTCGGTCGCGCGAAGATCGCGGGCGAGACCGACGGTTTCGTGAAGATCGTCTCCGACAAGAAATACGACGAAGTGCTGGGCGTGCACATCATCGGGCTGCGCGCCACGGAGCTGATTGCCGAAGCCGGCGTTGCGCTCAAGCTCGAGTCGACGGTTGAAGAACTGATCCGCACCATCCACGCGCATCCGACGATGTCGGAAGCCGTGGGTGAAGCCGCGCACGCCGTGCACGGCGCTGCGATTCACATGTAACTGAGGATTCAATGGCTACTGATGTCACGATGCCCCAGATGGGCGAGTCGATCGCCGAAGGCACCATTGTTCGGTGGATCAAGAAGGTCGGCGAGACGGTCGACAAGGACGAGCCGCTGTTCGAGATCTCGACCGACAAAGTCGACGCCGAGATCCCGTCGCCCGCCGCCGGCGTGCTCATCGAGATCGGCGTGAAGGAAGGCGAGACGGT
>CAYHEX010000012.1:20070-30030 GCA_964355365.1 uncultured Solibacteraceae bacterium
GGCGCCGCTGGTGAGAAGGCCGAGGGTGCCCCGGCAAGCGCTGTTTCCAGCACACCCCCGACCGGAGGTGGTGTTAGCACACCCCCGACCAGTGCTGTTCCGAGCACGCAACCGACAAGTATTGTGTCCAGCACACCTCCGACAAGTGTTGTTCCTGTCAGTGCCCCTGTCACCCTCGCCGACGTTCGTCGCACCCGCTCGTCTCCCGTCGTCCGCAAGATCGCGAAGGAGCACGGCGTCGACTTCACGCAACTTGACGGCACGGGCATCGCCGGTCGCGTAACCAAGAAGGACATCCTGTCTGCGATCGAGAGCGGTGCATTCGCATCGCCGGCACGCGCGCTTCAGGCCGTTTCGCAGACCGCCGCCGCAAGACCGCCGGCTGTTCCGCTGGTGGACCGCGTCGAGAAGATGGGCGTGATGCGCAAGAAGATCGCTGAGCACATGGTGATGAGTCTGCGCACGTCGCCGCATGTGTACTCGGCGTACGAAGTGGACTTCAGCCGCTTTGAAGCGTTCCGCCGCGCGCATAAGGACGACTACGAAGGCCGCGGCGCTAAGCTCACGTACACGTCGCTGATTGCGAAGGCGACCGTTGACACGATTCGCGAGTTCCCGTTCACCAACGCGTCGATCGACGGCGAGAACATCATCTACAAGCGCGACATCAACCTCGGCATCGCCGTGGCGCTCGATCAGGGCCTGCTCGTGCCGGTGATCAGGAACGCCGACGAGAAGAATCTGCTCGGCCTCAGCCGCGCCGTGCAGGACCTCGCCGCGCGCGCGCGCTCGAAGAAGCTCAATCCGGAAGAAGTGCAGGGGGGCACGTTCACCATCACCAACCCCGGCATCTTCGGCGCGCTCTTCGGCCTGCCCGTCATCAGCCAGCCGCAGGTGGCCATTCTCGGCGTGGGCAGTATCGACAAGCGCGTGGTCGTGATCGACGACATGATCGCCGTCCGCCCGATGTGTTACTTCACGCTCGGGTACGACCATCGCCTCATCGACGGCGCCGACGCGGGCCGGTTCCTGGCGCGCTTGAAGGAACGCGTCCAGGACTTCGACGAAAAGGATGCTTAACGTACGCCGCCTCGGCCGCGTCTCGTATGACGACGGGCTGAAGCTGCAGGCGGAGTTGGTGGAGCAGCGGCGATCGGGCGCGATTCCCGACACGTTGCTGCTCCTCGAGCATCCGCCGGTGATCACGCTCGGCGTAAAGACGCGTCAGGGACCGAAGCACATCGTGGCCTCCGATGCCGAGCTCGCGCAGCAGGGCGTGACGGTGCACGAGACGGGGCGCGGCGGCGACGTCACGTATCACGGCCCGGGACAACTGGTCGGCTATCCCATCCTCGACCTGGCCGCTGAGGGCAACGTTCGCAAAGACGTGCATCGCTACGTGCGCGACATCGAAGACGTGCTGATTCGCATTGCGGCCTCATTCGGTATCGAGGCGAAGCGCGTGCCCGGGCTGACCGGCGTGTGGGTTGGCGACGACGGCCACGAGGAGAAGCTGGCGGCCATCGGCGTGCGGATCAGCCGCTGGATCACGAGCCATGGCTTCGCGTTGAACGTCTCGACCGACCTTCGCCACTTCAACCTCATCGTGCCCTGCGGCATCGTCGATCGCGGCGTGACGTCGCTCGAGAAGCTGCTGGGCCGGCCCGTGTCGATGGCGGAGGCCGAGGCTGCGGCCGAGCAGGCATTCGCGTCGGTCTTTGGTCGACCGTAGCCGCGGACCTTCAGGTCGACCGTAGCCGCGGACCTTCAGGTCCGCGGAGTAACATCTACCTGGTATGACCGACATCGCCAATCTGCGTCGCGACTATGGCCGCGCGCATCTCCGCCGCGAGGACCTGGCGGCCAATCCGTTCGAACAGTTCAAGCGCTGGCTCGATGAAGCGCTGGCTATGGAACTCGTGGACGCGAATGCCATGAGCCTGGCCACCGTGGGCACGGCCGGCGAACCGTCGATCCGCACGGTGTTGCTGAAGGGCTTCAACGAAGACGGGTTCGTGTTCTTCACGAATCTCGAAAGCACGAAGAGCCAGCAGATCGGCGAGAACCCGAACGTGGCGCTGTTGTTCTACTGGCGCGAGTTCGAGCGGCAGATCAAGATCCAGGGCACGGCCACGAAGCTGCCGCTGGCCGATGTGGCGCGGTATTTCTTCTCGCGGCCGCGCGAGAGCAAGATCGCCGCCTGGGTGTCGCCGCAGAGCCGGATCATCGAGGCGCGGCAGGCGCTCGAGATGAAGTTCGAGGAATTGCTCCGGAAGTTCGGCGACGGCGACATTCCCGTGCCGTCGTTCTGGGGTGGGTTCCGTGTGGCGCCGCGCTCGATCGAGTTCTGGCAGGGCGGCTCGCATCGTCTGCACGACCGGTTCAAGTATCAGCACGACGCCGGCGGCTGGCGCATCGACAACCTCGCGCCGTAGGCAGCCTCGCACCATAGCCAGCCTCGCGGAACCGGTGTAGTATCCGCCCCGGGAGATTCCGATGATCAAACGTGCGCTGGTGTGGTTGACCTGTGTCGGTGCAGTGGCCTGCGGTTCGAGTTCGCCGACCACGCCGTCGACGTCGTCCTCGAGTTCATCGACCCTCGCCGCGCCGACGAATTTCGTGATCGCCTCGCAGCAAGTCACCATGACGAGCAACATCGTCGGGCTCTCGTGGTCGGGCAGCGGATCCACGTACAAGGTGCTTGTTGGGTCCGCCTCCGGCGGGTCGGATCTGCTGTCGCAGGACGTGACCGGCACGAGCTACACGTGGAATGCGCCGCGAACGGCCAACATCTACTACGCGCGCGTGGTCGCGACCGGTGCCGGCCAGACCGGCACGGCGTCCACCGAGTTGCCGGTGTTCACGCTCGACATGCGGAACATGATCGACGCGCTGTTCTTCGGCTACGGACCGATGTCGGACGCCAACGGCAGGGCGCCGGCGTCGAGTGTGGCCGTGTGGCCCGACGGCGCCACGATCAACGTGCTCGTGACCGATCAGGCGGGCGCCGCCTCGCTCACTGCGGCGCAGACGTTCGTGGCCGACTACCTGGCGGCGACGTCGAACTTCATCACCGTCAATATCAGCACGACGCCGACCACGTATGCCGGCCTACCGTTGCTGTCAGTGCCGGCCAACACTGTGATCGTTCGCGTGGACAACACCGTGTGCCCAGGCGCAGGCATCATCGCCTGTGCGTTTTATGGCCCAGCACCGTACGGGCCCGGGCGTTCCACGGTGAATCTGAACGCGGCGCCAACGGGCAACACGCCCGACTCGTGGAAGGCCATCGCGCACGAGATCTGCCATGCCTTCGGTCTGCACCATCTCGTGCAGACCGCCTCCGCGCGCGCCGAGTTCAAGTTCCTGCTGAATCCGACGCTGGTCGCCGAGCAACTCAGCGCGGTCGAAAAGGCCGCGCTCGCCGCCGCACGCGCGGGCGGCATCCGTCCCGGCTGGACGCGCACGCAGGCGCTGGCCGCAGGGCTGGTGCTGCCGCAGTAACAAACGGGGTCAGAGCCCTTTTCCACAGATTTGGCCGAATTGGGGACACAGGTCCTCAAAAGAGGACCTGTGTCCCTTTTCAGGCCAAATCTGTGGAAAAGGGCTCTGACCCCCTTAAAATTCCGTCGTGACCCTTCACCTTCGTCGTCTTCTGCTCGCGCTCTCTCTCGCAGCCCTCGTGGCCGCCCTGCCGCTCGCCCTTACAGCGCAGTCCGCCGATCCCAAAGTCGACTGGCCCGCGGTCGCAAAGATCCGCGAAGAGGGCCTGCAGCGGTCGCAGGTGATGGACACCGTGTCGTACATCGCCGACGTGCTCGGCGCGCGGCTCACGCTCTCCGACGACATGGCCCGCGCGCAGATCTGGGTCGAGTCGTACATGAAGAAGATCGGCCTCGTGAACACCGCGATCGAGCCGTTCATGGACTACGGCACGCGCTGGGACAACGAGTACACGTCGCTGCACATGCTCACGCCCGACTACCAGCCGATGGTCGGCTACCCGATCTCCCACACACCGGGCACCGACGGGAAGCAGACGCTGCGCGTGGCGATCGCCGAGATCAAGTCGCGCAAGGATCTCGACAAACTCCGCGGCACGCTGAAGGGCGTGGCCGTCCTGGCCACGCCGCCGGCCGTGGTCGATCGCGTGAAGCTCAACGCCGGCACGGCGAAGTACACCGAGGATGAATTGCGTGTGATCGAGCGGGCCATGCCGCCGGCGCCCGTGGCGCCCGCCCCGCCGGCGCCGCCGAATCCCGACGCAATCACAGCAAAAGAGAAGATGGCGTTCTACAAGGCCGAGGGCGTCGTCGCCGTGTTGCAGTCGGAGAGCGGCTGGCCCGGCGCCGTCCGCGGATTCGCGCGTCCCGGCGCCGGCGCCGACGGCTGGTCGCGCGCCGAGACGCTCGCGTCACCGACCATCGTCGCGATCACGCCCGAGCACTACAACCGCATGTACCGGATCTGTCAGCGCAATATCCCGGTGACCGTCGAGGTCGAGATTCGCAATCGCATTGGCGCATCGGTGGAGAAGGCAAACAACGTCGTCGGCGAGATCGCCGGCAGCGACCTCAAGGGCGAAGTGGTCATGATCGGCGCGCATCTCGACACATGGCACGCGAGCCCGAACGCGAGCGACAACACCTCGGGCGTGGCCGTGATGCTCGAAGCGATGCGCATCCTGAAGGCGATCGACGCGAAGCCGCGCCGCACGATTCGCGTGGCGTTGTGGGGCGGCGAAGAGCAGGGCCTGCATGGATCGCGCGAGTACGTGCTCAAGCACTTCGGCGATCCCGCCAGCCCCAAAGGCGTGACGCCCAACTACGCCACGCTGCAGGCGTACTTCAATCAGGACTACGGCCCGGGTCAGTACCGCGGCATCTACCTGCAGGGCAACGAAGGCGCGCGCCGCATGATGACGATGTGGACCGAGCCGTTCCGCGACCTCGGCATGACGGCCGTGTCGATTCTCGGTGTCGGCAGCACCGACCACATCTCGTTCGACCGCGTCGGCCTGCCGGGCTTTCAATTCCTGCAGGATCGTGTCGGCAGCACGGGCGGCCACACGAATCTGGATTTCGTTGACACGCTGCCGCCCGAGGATCTGATGAAGAACGCCGTGATCGTCGCGTCGTTTGCGTGGCATGCGGCCATGAGCGACGCGCGCGTGCCCCGTAAGACGCCGCCCGGTAAATGAAACGACTGCCCTACAACGACGCGTGGCCTCACGCGTGGAAACTGAGTCATCACTACGACGCGATGGAGGTGCATGGCGAGCGCGCCCGCATTGGCTACGCGTACGCGTACGCTGAGCGTCGACGCCACACGCTGGAGTTCGTCAGTCGTGCCGCCGCGCCGCCGGCCAGGGTGCTCGATGTTGCCGCTGGGCAGGGCAACTTCACGCTCGCGTTGGCGGAACTCGGCTACGAGGTGACGTGGAATGACCTGCGCACTGAACTGGCCGATTACGTCCGGCTCAAGCATGAGCGCGGCATCGTCCATTACGCGCCGGGGAATGTGCTCGACCTGGGTGTTCGCGCTTGCTTCGATGTGGCGCTGATCACGGAAGTGATTGAGCACGTTGCGCACCCTGACGCATTCCTCGCGCGCGTGGCGGAGATGGTCGTGCCTGGCGGCCACATCGTGATGAGCACGCCGAACGGCGGGTATCTGTTCAACAAACTCCCGATATTCTCCGGGCATCCGGACCCGTCCGTGTTCGAGACGGAGCAGTTTGAGCCCAACGCCAGCGGCCACATCTTCCTGCTCCATGACAACGAGATCGGTCCGCTCGCGGCGCAGGCCGGGCTCGAGGTGGTGGAGCACCGCGTTTTTGCCAACGTGCTGACCAGCGGATTTCTGAAGACCGGACCGCTTCTGCGCCTCCTGCCGCGGCGCGTCGTCACTGGCCTCGAAGCGCTCAGCCGGCGCCTGCCGTTCCTGCGCGGGCTGCACACGTCAACGGTCACGCTCTTCCGCAAGCCGGCGTAGCAGCCTCGCGGGTCGTCGCCGGCCCCGATGGGTCTATACTCGCGCTTGGCTCTCGCAGCCGGGAGCCGGAGCTTGGAGCGTCCCCATGCAGAAGGCGGAGACGTTCCGTGCGCTGTCGCGCGGGACGATCAAGCGTCAACTCAAGATCGCGCAGTTCGCCATCGCGCTGGCGTTCGTGTGCGAAATAGTGACGCACTACCTCGTCAAAAGCGTGCCGGAATTTTCCACACGGAACGAGGCGCTGACGGAAGCCGCGGTGCTCTCGCTGCTGATGTTTCCGGTGCTCTACCTGTTCGTGCTGGTGCCCAACGCCCGCCAGGCGAAGCAGCGGAAAGCCGTGGAAGATGCGTTAGTGGAGAGCGAGAGCAAGCTGTCGGCCATCTTCCGCACCATGGCCGAAGGCGTGGCGTTGAACGAGATCGTCTACGACGGCAATGGCGAGATGATCGACTACCGGATCCTCGAGGTGAATGAGGCGTTCCACACGGTGGCGGACCTGAGGACCCGGGATGTCGTCGGTCGCCTGGCCACCGACCTGTATGGGATGTCTCCTGAGGTCATCCGTGAGTTCTGGAAGACGCACCGCCATCAGCACAACGTGCAGCACACGGAGATGCTCAGTCCGCTGCACCACCGATGGTTCTACGTCTCCACATCGCCGTTTCAGAACGATCGTTTCGTGACGTCGTTTCTGGACATCACGGAGCGCAAACGCGGGGAGGACACCCTTCGCGAGAGCGAACATCTGCTCCGGGAGACGCAGGCGCTCGCCGGCATGGGCACCTACGTGCTCGATTTTGCCACCGGGACCTGGCGCAGTTCGGACATCCTCGACGACATCTTTGGGATCGGTCGCGAGTTTGATCGCACGGTTGAGGGATGGTTGTCGCTCGTGCACCCGGATTGGCGCGAACGGATGCACCGCCATCTCACCGATGAGGTGCTGGCCGCGGACCGCCGCTTTGACATGGCCTACCGCGTCATCCGTCGCGGCGACGGCGAATCGCGCTGGGTCCACGGATTGGGCCAGGTCGAGCGCGACGCGCAGGGACAGCCCCTCCGGATGATCGGCAGCATCCGCGACATCACCGCGAGCAAGCAACACGAGGAGCAGTTCCTTCAGGCGCAACGCCTTGAGAGTATCGGCACGCTGGCGAGCGGCATCGCGCACGACCTGAACAACGTGTTGGCGCCGATCATGATGTCGGTGGAACTGCTCAAGTCCACGACGACCGACAGCCACAGCCACTCGCTGCTCGACATCGCCGGCGCCAGCGCGCGGCGCGGCGCGGACATCGTCTCGCAGGTCCTGTCGTTCTCGCGCGGCAGCGCCGGGCGCCGGGTCAGCGTGCAGGTGCGGCATCTGATTCGCGAGATTGAGAAGATCACGCTGGAGACCTTCCCCAAGAACATCCGTGTGCGCACCACGGCGAGTCGCGAGTTATGGACCGTGCTCGCGGATCCGACGCAGCTCCATCAGGTGTTGCTCAACTTGTGCATCAACGCGCGGGACGCCATGCCCGACGGCGGGGAACTCACGATCACGGCCGACAACGTGATGCTCAGCACGCAGTACGCCTCGATGAACATCGACGTGACGGCCGGACCGCATGTGCTCATCCAGGTCCGGGACACGGGCATGGGTATCCAGGAGAACGTGATCGGCAAGATCTTCGATCCGTTCTTCACGACCAAGGCCTCCGGAGAGGGCACGGGCCTGGGCCTGTCGACGTCACTGACGATCGTGAAGCATCACGGCGGGTTCCTGCGCGTGTCGAGCGAAGTGGGCGTGGGCACTCGGTTCCGGATTCATCTGCCGGCGCAGAACCCCGGCCAGTTCGCCGAGGCGGACTCGGTCGCCGGCGAGTGGCCGCGGGGCGTTGGCGAGCTGGTGCTGGTGGTCGACGACGAGGCGTCCGTGCGCGACGTCACACGCCACATGCTCGAGGCGTCGGGCTACCGCGCGGTGCTGGCGTCGGACGGGGCCGCAGGTGTGGCCATCTATCGCGAGCGAGGATCCGAAGTTTCCGCCGTGATCATGGACATGATGATGCCCGTGATGAGCGGCGCGACGGCCATCCGGGAACTCATGAAGATCAATCCCGCCGTCCGCGTCATCGCGGTCAGCGGGGTCGAAGCGAGCGGCCACGCACTGCCGGCGGGCGGCACGATTCGATTCTTGGCCAAACCCTACTCCCCCGAGATGCTGTTGGGCGCGCTGCAGCAGTGCCTGGCCGACAATCCATAGGCGCGTCCACGGACTCCCGGAAGTAGAATCGCCGCCATGACGTGGCGAACCTTGGTGGTGGCGGCGGTGTTGTGTTTTGTGTCCACGGCGGCGGTCTCGCCGCACGCGGCGAATGACATCTCGCCGGCGGCGTGGCCGAAAGGCGAATACGAGAAGTTCATCGCGGCTCAGAATGTGGACCGTGCGACGGCGGGCGTGGCTGAAGGGAAGAACGGCGCGGTGACGGTGGCGTACAACGGCATCGCCGCGCGCGCGGGCCTCGAAGCGCTGAAGCAGGGCGGCAACGCGATGGACGCGGCGATGACCGCGGCGGTGACGCAAGTGACCGTCACGGCGGGCGCGCCGATCAGCTACTTCGGCATCCTCTCGCTGGTCTACTACGACGCGAAGTCCGGCAAGGTCTACACGATGAACGCCGAGTGGAACACGGTGAAGGGCGAGACCAGCGCGGCCACCATTCCCGGCAGCATCAACATGGCGTCGCCCGAAGGCCTGCGCGGCACGGCGGTCAGCGGCCGCACCGCGCTCGTCGGCGGATTTCTCAAAGGTGTGGGCGCAGCGCACAAGCGCTTCGGCAAGTTGCCGTTCGCGCGCATCTTCGACACGTCCATCTACGTGGCCGAGCACGGCATGCCCGTCACGAACCATCTCGCCGACAAGTTCGCGTTCCGTCACGAGGACCTCTCGCGCCTGCCTGCGACGCGCGCGATCTTCATGAAGGCCGACGGCGCCGCATACAAAGCGGGCGACATGTTCACGCAGCCGGCGCTCGCGACCACACTGAAGGCCGTCGCCGCGCAGGGCACCGACTACATCTACAAAGGCCCGTGGGCGAAGAAGCTCGTTGCGGCCGTGCAGGCCGACGGCGGCAAGATGACGCTCGACGATCTCGCGGCCTACGACGTGATGTGGGACGAGCCGCTCATCGCGAACGTCGGCGATTACCAGATCCAGACGAATCGCCCGCCGAACGACGGCGGCGTGAACATGATCGAAGCCCAGCAGCTCGCGATCGCGTCAGGGCTGGCCGGCGGATCGCACTGGACCACGTCGGGCGCCGCGCTCAAGTCCGCGCTCGAGATCACGCAGATGTACACGCTCGGCTACCTGCCCGATTCGCTGAAGGCGCAGCTCTATCCCGGCGTCGACTTCGCCGCGTCGTCGCGCACGTCACCGGCCTACGCGCAGGCGATGTGGAAGCGCATGCAGGCCGGCGCCGTCCCGTTCCGCTGGAAGGCGCCCGCGGGACATCATTCGGATGATGTGGTGGCGATCGACAAGGACGGGAACATCGCGGCGATCACGCAGAGCATCAACTGCGTGGACTGGGGCAAGACCGCGATCAACATCGACGGCATCTCCATCGGCGATCCCGGCTCGTTTCAGCAAACCGCCATCGCGAGGATTCCGCCGGGCACGCGTTTGCCCGCGCCGACAGAGACCGGCATCCTCTTCAAAGACGGCAAGCCGCTCATGGGCTTCGCGTCGATGGGATCGGGCCTGCATCAGCGCACGTTCCAGGCGCTGCTCAACGTCATGCGCTTCGGCATGACGGTTGACGAAGCGATCAACACGGCGGACTTCCTGCTGCCCGATACCGATCTCACGACGGGACAGCTCACGTTCCGTGTGCCGAAGGGACGATTCTCGAAGGCGGTGCTCGACGCAGTCGGCTATCGCTATCAGGAAGTGGATCCCACGGACGTCCGCTTCGGCGG
>CAYHEX010000013.1:0-29027 GCA_964355365.1 uncultured Solibacteraceae bacterium
AGCCACCGGCATCCACGGCACGCAGTTCTACAACGTGGAGCTCGACATGGCGAAGCCGTTCCACGCCTACGGCTCGGTGCAGGACGCCGGCAGCTATCGCACGGCGATCAACGTCGCGCGCGGCCGTGGCGCGTTCGTGCCGCAGAAGTGGGAAGGCGCGCCCGGCGGCGAAGGCAGCCTCCACGCGATCGACCCGACGAATCCGAATCTCGTTTACTCGCACGGCTTCTACGGCAACTTCTCGCGCGCGGAATATCCGGCCGCGACCGGTCGCGCCTCGGGTGCGGCCGCCGCGAAGGGGCCGGCCCAGCCGGTTCGCCCGAAGAGCACGCCGATCCGTCCGAAGACTGAAGCGGGCGAGTTGCCGCAGCGGGCGAACTGGATGGCGCCCATCATCGTGTCGCCGCACGATCCGAACACGCTCTACGCCGGCTTCCAGTATGTGTACCGCTCAACCAACAAGGGCGACACGTGGGAGAAGATCAGCGGCGATCTCACCGACAACAACCCGCGCCAGATGGGCGTCAATCCGTCAGCGATTCCGTATCAGTCCATGACGCAAGTCATCGAATCGCCCATCACGAAGGGCGTGATCTACGCGGGCACTGACGATGGCAACCTCCATGTGACGCAGGACGCGGGCAAGACGTGGACGAACATGGGCAAGAACCTGCCGATGGCCATGAAGAAGTGGGTCTCGCGCATCGTCGCCTCGAAGTACGACGCGGGCACGGTGTTCGTCTCGCTGCGTGGCCGTGAAGACGATGACTTCACGCCGTATCTGTTCAAGAGCACCGACTACGGCACGACGTGGACGAGCATCGTCGGCAACATCCCGTCGGGCTCAGTGAACACGATCCGCGAAGATCCCTCGGTGAAGGGGCTGCTGTATGCCGGCAACGACTTCGGCGCGTATGTGTCGAAGGACGGCGGCAAGGTCTGGAACGCGCTCGGCGGGAACATGCCGTCGGTCGAAGTGAGCGACATCCAGATTCACCCGCGCGATCACGTGATCGTGATCTCGACGTATGGTCGCGGCATGTATGCGATCGACGCGACGAAAGTGCGCGCGGTGAAGTAGGGCAAGTTCAAGAGCTTTTCACCATGGAGGGCCATGGAGGGCCATGAAGGAAGAGCTCGCTGCACGCTGAAGGCCTGGTGGCCGCCGCCTCCGGCGGCGGCCGGTGACGAGAGCGCCGACTCAGAAGCGAAAAAGCCCCTCCATCATTTGGGCTCTTTCGTTTCTGAGTCGGCGCTCTCGTCACTTGCCCGGCTTGGCCGGGCCACCAGGCCTCAGGGCAACAAGCACTTCTTCATGCCTTCATGGTGAGTTGTTGATCTTCCCCATGGCCCCCCATGGCCCTCCATGTTGATCGCTCTTACCACCGCAGCAAGCCGTTGAATCCGATGCTGTGCAGTGTCGCCGTGGGCAGCAATGTGAGCTGCGCCGGCTGATTCACGTTGATGCGTTCGTAGCCCGGCACGATGTAGTCGATGAAGGCTCCGATGACCCCACCAAGAGCGCCCCTCACGATCGGCACGGCCTTGCTATGTCCGTGGGTGGAGGCCACGCCCCAGGCGACGCCGGCGATCATGCCAATTGCGCTGCCGTCGATGAGCCGGTCCCTCACGTCGATCGTGAGAATGTCTGAGAAGCGATGGGGCGGCATGCCGCCGACCTTGATCGTGTCCGCGTCCTGCTTCTTGACGGTGGAGTACATGACGCGGCCATCGCGATGTACGATCTTGACCTGACGGCCGACGAGTTGAGGTAGTGGCGTTGTTGTGGCGGGTGCCGCCGGAGTGGTCTGTGCCTGCGCGGCGATGGGTGCTCCGATGAGCGTGAATGCGAGCACCAGGGCTGATCCGAAGCGCGTGAAGGGCGTCATCGCTACCACCGCACTAATCCGTTGAAGCCGATGCTGTGCAGCGTGGCGGCGGGTGAGATGCTGACGGTGACCTTGGCTGGTTGTTCCCAGACGAGGTCGTGGCCCGGTCGCAGGAAGTCGATCAGCGCGCCGCCGGCTGCAAAGAGGCCTAGGGTCACGACCACGGTGGCTGTCCTCGAGGCCTTGCTTACCGGTGCGGCTTCAACGCACCGGGGGCCATCCGAAGCAGTCACGAAGCGGCAGGCACCGCCGCCGAAGCCAGCGGTCTGTCCGATCACCGCCGCGGCCACGAACGTGCCGGCACCGATGAGCGCGCCATTCCAGATCGGGTCCGGTTTCTCGATGCGGCGAATCGTGGAGAGCGGGAAGGCCATGTCCCCGGCCTCGGTCGTGATCTGAATGTCGGTATCAGTCACGTGCACCACTCGACCAGGGATCGTGACGCCGTTGGTCATCGTCAGCCACACGCGTTGGCCGGGATCCACTTTCGGCGCCGGCGCGCTCTGGGCGGCGGCAATGGCAGGAAGCGTCAGGCAGAGCAATGTGGCGAGGAGGCGATTCAGCATGGGGTGACTGTAATAGGAAGGGCCAGGTCAAAGACTGAGGAAGGGCTGAGAACTCTGTCAGAACCTAACGCACCCCACGAACCTCATGAACCCCACGAACGACAGGGTTCCTGGTCTCCCGAAGGCCCGCTCGCGGCGCCCGGTGTTTACACTCTGAAGCTCACCGTGAACGGCAAGGCCTACACGCAGACGGTCCTGGTGAAAAATGACCCGCGCTCACCTGCGAGCGCCACCGAGCTCGCGGCGCAGGTCGCGATGCAGAAGGCGCTCTACGATCGCGTGAACACGGCCTGGACCGGCTACCAGCAGGTGTCGACGATGAGGGCGACGGTGACGCCGCTGACGAAGCACGCGTCGGCGGACGTGGCCAAGGCGGCGACGGACTTCGACACGAAGCTCGGGGCGATCGGCGGCCCCGCGGGCAACGCGGGTCGTGGCGGAGGCGGTGGCGCTCCCGGCGGTGCGCCGGCTCCCCCGAACTTCCGCACGGCGCATGCGGCGCAACTGCGACAGCTCAACTCGCTCGACACGGGCGATCTGGCGCCGAACGAGACGATGACCAACGTGTTCAACACGACGTGTCGCGATCTGAGGACGCTCGTCACGGACTGGACGGCGCTGAACGCGAAGGCGCTGAAGGACCTCAACGCAGTGCTGGCGAAGAGCAACGTCCCGGCAGTGGCGATGGCGACACCGGCACTGACCGCGCCGACGTGCGTGGCGGCGCCGGCGGTGGCGGCAAAGAAATAGCGCCAAGAGCTTTTCACCATGGAGGCCATGAAGGGCCATGGAGGAAGAGCTCACCGCACGCTGAAGGCCTGGTGGCCGCCGCCTCCGGCGGCGGCCGGTGACGAGAGCGCCCCGTCGAAAACGAGAAAGCCACTGAATCCCGGGCTCTCTCGTTTTCGGCGGGGCGCTCTCGTCACTTGCCCGGCTTGTGGCCTTCGATGCCAGCCGGGCCACCAGGCCTGAGGTCCGCAGGCACTTCTTCATGCCTTCATGTCTTCATGGTGAAGGTGTTGATCTTCTCCATGGAGCTCCATGGCCCTCCATGTTGAATTGCTCCATGTTGAATTGCTCTTGACGAGTGCTATCGTTCCTTTTCCGATGACGACGCCCGCGCTGCCGTTTCATGTGATGACCAAGCCGGGCGGTCCGATCTGCAATCTGGACTGTCATTACTGCTTCTATCTCGAGAAAGAACGCCTCTACCCAGGCACGGCCGACTGGAAGATGAGCGATGCCGTGCTCGAGTCATATGTGCGGCAGACGATCGAAGCGCACGCGCAGCACCCGGTGGTGCAGTTTGCCTGGCAGGGCGGGGAACCGACGCTGCTCGGTGTCGAGTTCTTCGAGAAGGTCGTGGCGCTGCAGCAGCAGTACGCGAACGGCAAGCGGATCGAGAACGCGATCCAGACGAACGGGATCCTGATCGACGAGCGCTGGTGTGAGTTCCTGGCCAATGAGCAGTTCCTTGTTGGCCTGTCTGTGGATGGGCCCGAGGATCTGCATGACCGGTATCGCCGCGATCGCGGTGGCCGGCCGACCTTCGCGGCGGTGATGAAGGCGCTCGAGCTGTTCAAACGCCATCGTGTCGAGTTCAACACGCTGACGGTGGTCAACGCCGAGAACGTGAAGCGTCCCCTCGATGTCTATCGCTTCCTGCGCGAGACGGGCAGCGGCTTCCTGCAGTTCATCCCTGTCGTCGAACGTGCCGCTGAGTCGTCATCGCCCGATGCGCTGTCGCTGGTCGAGCCGTCCGATGCGGCGCGGGCGCATGTGACGGCGTGGTCGGTGGACCCGGCGGCGTACGGTAAGTTTCTGGTCGCCATCTTCGAAGAGTGGGTGCGACACGACGTGGGTCGTGTGTTCGTGCAGCAGTTCGATGTGTCGCTCGAAACATGGAGCGGCCTCGAAGCGTCGCTGTGCGTGTTCCGCGAGACCTGCGGCCGCGCGCTGGCCCTCGAGCACAATGGCGACGTGTACTCGTGCGATCACTTCGTCTATCCGCAGTATCGTCTCGGCAATCTGATGAACGAGTCGCTCGGCGCGATGGTCGAGTCGCCGGCGCAGCAGGCGTTCGGTGACGCGAAACGGGACCGGCTACCCGCCGAGTGCCGGAGCTGCGACGTGCGGTTCGCGTGTCACGGTGAATGTCCGAAACATCGATTCGTGCGGTCGAGGGATGGGAGCCGCGACCTCAACTACCTCTGCGCGGCGTACAAACGATTCTTCCATCACATTGATCTGCCGATGAAGTTCATGGCGAACGAGCTCGCGCATCAGCGCCCGCCGGCCAACGTCATGCGATGGACGGCCGCACGCGATCAGGAGGCCGCGCTGAAAGCCACGGGCCGCAATGATCTCTGCCCGTGCGGCAGCGGCAAGAAGTTCAAGCACTGCCACGGCCGCTCGTAGGTCCGGGGGCGTCCGCGGATATACTTCGCCCAGTGAATCGTCGCGACTTCATCAAGACCACCAGCCTTGGCGCCGCCGCACTCGCGTTGCCGATCGGCGAACAGACCCGGCCGGCGCGCACACCCAACATCATCTACATCCTCGCTGACGATCTCGGGATGGGCGAGGTCGGCTGCTACGGTCAGAAGAAGATCCGCACACCGAACATCGACCGCATCGCCGCGGAAGGCATGCGCTTCACCGCGCATTACTCGGGCAGTCCGGTCTGCGCGCCCGCGCGCTGCACGCTCCTGACCGGCCTGCACACGGGGCACGCCTACATCCGCGACAACGACGAGATGGGCTCACGCGGCGACGTCTGGCACGACCTCAGCCTCGAGGGACAGCGGCCGCTGGAAGCGGGCACGACCACGATCGGCACGATGCTGCAGGCGGCCGGGTACAAGACGGCAGCAATCGGCAAGTGGGGCCTCGGCGGCCCCGGCAGCACGGGCGAGCCCAATCGCATGGGTTTCGATCATTTCTACGGATATCTGTGCCAGCGCATTGCGCACAATCACTACCCGTCGTATCTGTGGCGCAATCGCGAGAAGGTCCCGCTCGCGAACGAGTACGTCTACCCGCATGAAAAGCTGCCGGCCGGCGCCGATCCGAACGACGTGACGTCGTACGCGCGTTACATCGGCAAGCAGTTCGCGGCCGACCTCATGGCCGAGGAGTCGCTCGCGTTCATCAAGGCGAATCGCGCGCAGCCCTTCTTCCTGTATCTCGCGTTCACGATTCCGCACGCGGCGTTGCAGGTGCCAGAGGATTCGCTTGCCGAATATCTCGGCACCTTCCCGGAGACGCCCTATTTCGGAGCGGCGGGCTACCTGCCGCACCGCGCTCCGCGCGCCGCTTATGCCGCGATGGTCACGCGCATGGACAAGCACATCGGGCGCGTCATGTCGCTCCTTAAGGAACTCGAGCTCGACGACGACACGATCGTGATGTTTGCGAGCGACAACGGGCCGACGTTCAACGGCGGCACCGACTCGGCGTTCTTCGAGAGCGCTGCCGGTCTGCGCGGCCTGAAACAGGACGTGTACGAGGGTGGCATTCGTGTGCCGTTTGTTGCGCGCTGGCCCGGCCATGTGCCGAAGGGGCAGACATCCGCGCATCCCTCTGCCTTCTGGGACCTGATGCCGACGTTCGCGGAACTCGCGGGCGCCAAAGCGCCGGTCAACACGGACGGCGTGTCGCTGGTGCCGTCGCTGCTCGGCAAACCGGCGCAGCAGAAATCCCGCGACTCTCTCTATTGGGAGTTCGAGGGGCGTCAAGCCGTTCGCATGAAGCAGTGGAAGGCCGTGCGGCTGAAGAACGCGGCTGCCACTGAGCTGTTCGATCTGTCAGTCGACCCGGGCGAGCGCACCAATGTTGCACTCGCGCATGCTGAAATCGTGGCGCGCGCCGAGCAGATCTTCGTCAACGGGCGCACGGAGTCTGCGCTGTTTCCCCTTGGTCGGAAGGTCTAGCAGGCGCGAGAGCGATCCGGTAAGACCTACACGATCAGCGCGCAAGAACTGCGCGACTCCGCGGTAACGTCCTGATTCGTCAGGTGTTCCGGCTGTGGAACGCGAACTCCGTTTTGCTGGAACGCGCCTTGCAGTAACGACAGGCAGTCCCTCAGGCCACCCGTGCTCACCGACACCGCCGCTCCCGCGCTCTTCACCGCCCTCCATCTCGCCATGGCGATACTTCGCCGCCACCGAGCGCCCGACCGCATGGTGGTGAGTCCCTTCGTCTTTCCGTCCTTCTTGTTCGTGGCTGCGCCGTGGGCCTCGCCGGCCCCGCTCTGGGTGTTCGGGGGGCTGGGTCTGCACGCCGTCTGGCTCTTCATCTGCGAATGGCTCGCGCCGCCGCCACCACCGGTCGTGGTGCGCCCGGCTCAGCGGCCGCCGGCGCGCGTGTCCGCTCCGACGCCGGCGTTCGTGCCGACCACGGTGGTCGCCGTGCTCGACGAGGCCACGGACATCAAGACCTTCCGGCTCGCGCGGCCTGACGGCTTCGAGTTTCTGCCGGGTCAATTCCTCGCCGTGAAGGTGCTGATCGACGGCAAGCCGCACGTGCGCTGCTATTCGATCTCGTCGGCCCCTCACACGCGCGGCTACCTCGAGATCTCGGTGCGCAAGCAAGGCCTGGTGTCGGGCACACTGCACGCTACCGCGCGTCCCGGCGCGACGCTCTCGATCAATCGACCGGCAGGGCAGTTCGTTTATCCCTCGGGCGATGACCGTCCGATCGTCCTCATCGCTGGCGGCATCGGCATTACGCCGCTGCTGTCGATGCTGCGCCACGCGGCGGCCTCGGAGCCGGCGCGCCAGGTGACCTTGCTCTACTCCGTGCGGAGCGAATCCGACGTGGCCTTCTACGACGAACTCTGCCTGTTGGCCGAGCGTCATCCGCACATCGGCGTCGTGATCACGCTGACACAGGCGACGGCGCCGTCGTTGATGAGAACCGGCGTCATCGACGCGGCGATGATCCGACAGTACGTGCCGGCGCCCGCGCACACGATCTTCAACTTGTGTGGTCCGCTGCCCATGATCGACGCGATGCGGAAGATGCTGGCTGAACTCGATGTGCCGGCCAGTCAGGTGCGCTACGAGCAGTTCAATACGGCGGTGGCCGCGTCGATGGTGAACACCGCTGCGCTCCCTGCGGTGGAGGCCCTGACCGACCGCACCGACGCCGGATCGGTGCGCGTGACCTTCGCGACCAGCCGCGTGACCGCCTCGGCGTCCTTGTCCAGCACACTGCTCGAAACGGCCGAAGCCGAGGGCGTGCACATCACCTCGTCGTGCCGCTCGGGTGTGTGTCAGTCGTGCCGGACGCGGCTGAAGTCCGGGCACGCCGACTGTCGCTCCGATGTCCTCGACCCGGAAGATCGCGCTAACGGCTACGTGCTGCCCTGTGTGACCTGGCCGTCCGACGACTGCGTGCTGGAGGCCTGACCGATGGCCGGCCGCCCGTCATCAAAACTCGGTTTGTCGCTCGTGCTCGTATTGGCTGCCGCCTTCTGCGCGATGGTCGTGGGCCTGGTGCTGTGGTCGTTCGGCGGGCTGGAGTACTACCGCACGCCGCTGGCGACGCGCGGCTACATGCCGGCCCACAAACTGCTGCGCCCGTCCGGCATCATCGGTCTGCCACTTGGCGTCGCCGGGGCGATCGCGATGCTCTCGACCTTGCCGTACGCGGCTCGGAAGCGGTGGCGTCCGCTCGCGCGCCTCGGGCGGACCTCCAAGTGGCTTGAAGTCCACATCTTCTTTGGCATCGTCGGGCCGGTGCTGGTGACCTTGCACACGGCGTTCAAGTTCAACGGCGTTGTGGCGGTGGGCTACTGGCTGATGATGATCGTGTGGTCGTCCGGCTTTGTGGGCCGTTATCTGTACGTCAGGATTCCCAAGACGATTCGTGGCGTCGAGCTCTCCCGGCAGGAACTGGAAGACGAGCTCGCCCGGATGCGCGCCGATCTGTCCACGGCTGACGCGCCACCGGACGCGCTGGTCGCTGAACACGCCACGTTGGTCCGTCGCCTTGCGAATCTCGAGCGCACGCGTCGGCTCTTCCACTACTGGCACGTGTTTCACCGGCCGCTCGTCTACGGGATGTTCGTGATCGTCGGGCTGCATGTGGGCCTCGCGATCTATCTGGGCTACGCGCAGTTGCTGATGCTGTCGGTGCGGTGATGCGAGTGACGCGCCTGTTCGGGATCGCGGTGATGGCGGCGTCGCTGTGGCTGATGAGCACCGGTGAGGCGTCGGCGCAACTGAGCGCGCTGGTCTCGCCCGGCCGCTTGAACAAAGCGCATGCGGCGCTCGAGGGCGTGGACAAATGCCTGCAGTGCCACTCCAAGGGCCAACAGGTGGCCGCCGACAAGTGCCTGGTCTGTCACAAGCCCATTGCCCAACGCATCGCGGCCCGAAAGGGCATTCACCGCAACGCCACGACCGATTGCGTCACATGCCACATCGAACACGCCGGACTGGACGCGGAACTGCGGCCGTTCGACCAGAAGGGGTTCGACCATGCGCGTGAGGCCGGCTTTCCGCTCGAGGGCCTCCATGCGCCGCTCGCCGCCAATTGCGCCGCCTGTCACAAGACACGCTCGTTCCTGAATGTGGCCACCACGTGTGCGTCGTGTCATGTGGATCCGCACAAGCCGTCGCTTGGCGCTGGTTGCGCCACCTGCCACTCCACATCCGTGAAGTTCGCCGCAGCGATCAAGAACTTCGACCATCGCACCACGCGCTTTCCGCTCACGGGCTCACACGTGAAGGTGGCGTGCGAGTCGTGCCACAAGAACAAGCAGTTCAAGGGCGTCGCGTTTGCGTCCTGCGCCAGCTGCCACGTGGATCCGCACAAGGCGAAGCTGGGGCCGCTCTGCACGACCTGTCACACCGACACGTCCTGGCGCACGACCAAGGTCGATCACAGCAAGACGTCGTTTCCGCTCCGCGGGAAGCACGCCGCCGTTGAGTGCAGCAAGTGCCACACGAAGCCGGCCACCGTGGTGAAGCCGCGCTTCGACACATGCGCAGCCTGCCACGTCGATGTCCATCGAGGCGCGTTCAAACAGGATTGCGTGGCCTGCCACACCGAAACGACGTTTCAGAAGGGGACGTTCGATCACGCGTCGACGAAGTTCCCGCTCACCGACAAGCACACCGGGCTGGCGTGCGTCGCGTGCCACAAGACCGTCACCGCCACCGCGCGGGACTTCCGCGGCCTCCTGACCACATGTGTGTCGTGCCATGCGGACGTGCATCGCGGCGAACTGGGGCCGCGCTGCGAGCAGTGCCACACGATGAAGTCGTTTGCGGTGAAGGCCTTCACCCACGCGAATCCGCGGCCGTTCTTTGCCGGCCAGCACGCCGCGCTGACGTGCACGCAGTGCCATGTGAAGACGATGGCGCCGACGCGCTCGGTGGCGAACGCCGCAGAACGCGTCGGATTCACGGCGACGGCCACTACCTGCGCGTCCTGCCATAAGGACGTGCACCTGGGGCAACTCGCGACCACGTGCGAGAACTGCCACACGATCGACGTGGCCAAGTTCGTCGTCACAGGCTTCAATCATTCCGCCACGAAATTCCCGCTGACGGGCAAGCACACGCCGGTGCTCTGCGAGAAGTGCCACAAAGTGGAGACGGGCGTGTTTCCGGCCGGGGCCGGCACGGCGCGGCGATTCGTCGGCGTGGGCACGACGTGCGTCAGTTGTCATGCGGACCCGCATCGGGGTCAACTGGACCGCAACTGCCTCACGTGTCACACCGTTGATTCGTTCGCGCGGCCGAATTACACGCACAAGAACGCGCGCAGCCTCCGCGACTTCTTTGTTGGGCGTCACAACACCACCTGCGTGGCGTGTCACAAGCCGCTGCCCGCGACCGCCGCGGGCGCGAAGCCGGCCGCCAACTACGCGGTGACGACCCGCTGTATCTCGTGTCACATCGACATTCACCGCGGGGCGCTCGGTCCCGACTGCGCTGCCTGTCACAAGCCATAGCGAGCACATATGACCCATCGACTCTGCTCCGTGCTTCTTCTCACCGTCGCCGCGCTGCTGCTGGCGTCACCGGCCGCGGCCCAGTTCGACACGCCGAGCCGGCAGTTCCACGACAAGACGACGTTCCGGCTGGAAGGCCGCCATGTGGCGGTGGCCTGCGAGTCGTGCCACCTCAACAACGTCTTCAAGGGCACGCCGACCAAGTGCTTTGACTGCCACTGGGCGCGTCGCAAGGACGACCGCTTTCAGCTGCAGCTCGGTGCCCAGTGCGAGCAGTGCCACACGCCGGTCGCGTGGACGTCCGCGCGGTTCGACCATGGCGCGCTGACCGGGATGGTCTTGAGCGGCGCGCATCGGGCGCTCGCGTGCCAGACGTGCCACAAGACCGGCGACTTCCGGGTGGCCAACAGCAACTGCGTGAGCTGCCATCTGAAGGACTATCAGAAGGCGTCGAATCCCAGTCACGTGGCCGGCGGCTTCCCGACGACCTGTGAAACGTGTCACCGCGCGAGCGACACGTCGTTCAGTCAGGCCACGTTCAATCACCAGGCGTCGTTCCCTCTGGTGGGCCAGCATCTGGTGCAGGCGTGCGTGGCCTGTCACACCAACAACGTGTTCAAGGGGACGGCGCGCGACTGCGTGGGGTGCCATCGCGTGGCCTACAACCGCACGACGTCACCGCCGCACGCCGCCGCTGGATTCGGCACATCCTGCGAGTCGTGCCATCGGGCGACTGACGCGAGCTTCAAGGGCGCGTCGTTCTCGCACGCGGCGTTCTTTCCGCTGGTCGGTCTGCACGCCCAGCAGGCGTGCGCGACCTGTCACGTGAACAACGTCTTCAAGGGCACCGCGCGCGACTGCGTGGGCTGCCACCGCAATGACTACAACCGCACCGTCTCGCCGCCCCATGCGTCCTCGGGATTCGGGACGTCCTGCGAGTCGTGCCACCGCGCGACGGACAGCAGTTGGAGGGGGTCGACGTTCAACCATGCGGCCGCGTTTCCGCTGGTGGGTGTGCACGCGCAGCAGGCATGCGCCTCCTGTCATGTGAACAACGTGTTCAGAGGCACGCCGCGCGACTGTGTGGGGTGTCACCGCACCCTGTACACGCGCACGACGTCGCCGCCGCACGCCGCCGCGGGTTTTGGGACCACCTGCGAGTCGTGCCACCGCGCGACCGACACGACGTGGCGAGGCGCGTCATTCAACCACTCCACCGTGTTTGCCCTCGTAGGGGTGCACGCGCAGCAGGCCTGCACGACCTGTCATGTGAACAACGTGTACCGCGGCACGGCCCGTGACTGTGTCGGCTGTCACCGCGCGAAGTACGACCGAACGGGCCATGCGGCATCGGGGTTCTCGACGTCATGTGAGGGGTGCCATCGCGCCACCGACTCTGCCTGGAGTCAGGGCACGTTCAATCACACGCGGTTTCCGATCACCTCCGGACGGCACAAGTTCTCGTGCGTGTCGTGCCACCTGAACCCGGCGTCCTATCAGTCGTTCACCTGCCTCACGTGTCACGAGAAGGGCAAGATGGACTCCGAGCACCGCAACCGCAACGGCTATCGCTACGACTCGCTCGCCTGTTACAGCTGTCATCCCACCGGCCGTTCCTAACGAGGGACGTATGACGAACCGCTCACTGCTCTCCGTTGCCGGTGTTCTCATCGCCTGTGTGTGGTGGCCGGCCCAGGCTCAGGCCCAGGTGCCCACGACGCCGAAGCCCCCGCGCGCCACCGGCCGCGTGTCGTTCTATCTGACCGCGGATCACCGGCGGCCAGACAGCTCGGAGGCGTCCACCGGGTTCGAGTTCGCCACCTCGTTCTCGCTCCGGACGCCCGAGATCGACGCGGCGGGTCTCGAAGCCGGCATCGACATGCGGCACACGGGCTATAGCGCCACGGCCCGGCCGCAGCGCATGTCGATCTATGACGGCTACGTGGGGGCGCGATTCGGTGCCACCGGACAGGTGCGCGTGCGCGCGGGCCACATGTGGTTGTCGGATCTGGGCACCGCCGGCGCGCTGGCCGGCGGCGTGGCCGAGTATCGCAGCAAGCCAGCCGGCGCCACGAACCGTGTGGTCGCCGCGGTCTTTGGCGGTGTGGAACCGCTTGGCTACGAGATGGGTTACGCCAGCGGTGTGCAGAAGTACGGCGGTTTCGTCGCGCTGGAGAACGGCTACCTGCGTCGTCATGTGCTCGGATTCGCGACGATCCGCAACGGCGGACTCACCGAGCGCACGATGCTGAGCGTGACGAACTACCTCCCGGTCGGCACGTCGTTCTTCGCCTATCAGGCGCTCGAATACGATCTGCATGGCCCGGCCAACGGCGCGGCGACAGGCGGCCTGTCGTACTTCCTCGTCAACGCGCGCGCGACGGCGAGCCCGCGTGTTGAACTGCAGGGCACGTACAACCGCGGACGATCGGTCAATGCGCGTCAACTCACCGAGGACGTGCTGAATGGCCGGCCGCTGAC
Organism: uncultured Solibacteraceae bacterium; assembly: GCA_964355365.1. Lineage (GTDB taxonomy): Bacteria > Acidobacteriota > Vicinamibacteria > Vicinamibacterales > SCN-69-37 > SCUN01. The sequence goes on from CAYHEX010000013.1 coordinate 12,903, forward strand.
CGCGCAGGCGCTCGACGGGTTGCGCTACGAGACGGCGGGCGGGCGCGTCGCCCTGAAAGTGGCGAAGGGGATCGAGATCAACGCCGGCTACTATCGCGATCGCAACAACCGGGAAGACGCGGCGACGGGCCGACTGACGCTGGGGATGTACTCCAGCAACCTGTTCGGCAGCGGCTTCGACGTGTCGGGTTCAGACGCGATGATCGATCGGCCGAGCGGGCCCTACCACTCCCGGTTCGTCTCGGTCGGTCGCTCGATTGGCCGATCGCTCTACGCGTCGGCCGACTACTCGACGTCGCTGGCGGTGCTGCGATTCGTTCGCAGCGACGGTGTGGCCATCGAGACGCGGCCGTGGACGCGCCGCCTGTCGGGCAACGTGTCGGCCACGATCAATCGACAGTTCTCGCTGATCGGCGTGGTGGACTACATGATGGACGAGGGGTTGAAAGACCTGCGCGTGATGACGGGCCTGACCTACCGGATCCGATAGGTCAGGCGAATCTGGTCAATCCACCGCGCGCACGTCGGCGCCGGTGCGATAGCAGAGGAATCGTCCGAGCGATCGCACGGCCTGATCGGCCGACGGAAACACCGGCACGCCGCCCTCGCGCATGGCGCGCACGAGCGGATCGTAACGGGGCCCCGAGTCGACCACGACGACCAGCGGCTTATTGGCTTCGGCGAACAGCTTCGGCAGGCGCACGGCCAGCGAGCGTTCGTTGGCGAGTTCCTCCGGCGCCGTGAGCAGCGCCGCCGTGAGCGGCACGATGCCGACGATGACCGCATCGACCTCATCGCTCTCGAGCATCACGCGGATCGCGCCTTCGTAGGCGTCCTCGGTGGCCATCGGCGTGAGGTCGAGCGGATTGCGCGCGTTGACCAGCCGCGACAGTCCTCCGGTGGTCATCACCTCGGCGAGCTTCGTGCTCGACGCCTCCGACAAGTCTGCGATCTTGACGCGATATCGCTGGCCCTTGATCGTGTCCGCAATCCCGACGCATTCGAATCCCGCGTTCGACACGGCGCCGATCCGCACGCCCTTCACCGGCTTACTGTGGAGCGCCGTGCAGAGTTCGAGCATCTGCTCGAACTCCTTGAACGTGTCCGCCACCAGCGCGCCGGCTTGCGCGGCGGCCGCCTGGCAGACGTCGTAGTCGCCGGCCACTGCCGCGGTGTGTCCCGCTGCCGCGCTGCGGCCGGACTCGGTCCTGCCGGCCTTGTAGAACACCACATCCTTACCCGAGGCCGTGGCTGTTGCGATGTCTCGCAACAACGCGAGACCGTCGAGGTCGTTGAAGCCTTCCACGTAGAGGCCGATCGCGTCGATGTCGTCGCGCGTGGCAATCGACCGCAGCACGTCGGCCGCGGTGATGTCGAGCTGGTTGCCGAGCGAAATCGCGATCTTCGGATCGAGCACCTCGAGGTTGCTCATGCGGCTCACGATGAACGCACCACTCTGTGAGACGAGCGCCACGCGACGGCCTGGCGCCGTCCATCGCTTGTCGAGCCGGCTCTGCGGAATGAACAGCGTGTCGTAGCCGCCGGGCCGCGAGATCGCGCCGAGGCTGTTCGGTCCGAGGAACACCGGACCGCCGCCGGGCGTCTGCCGCCCGCGCGCGATGGCGGCGCGCACGGCGGTGGCGATTTCTCCGCTGCCTTCCGTTTCACCGACGCCACCCGGGATCATGATCGCGGACTGCACGATGCCGCTCGCCACCGCTTCGTCCACGATGGCCGGCAATTGCCGCGCGGACGCCGCAATCACGAGCAGATCCACCGGCGCGGGCAGCGCCGCGATGGACGGGACGCACGGCACACCGTCGATCTCGCCGCCGCCGGGTTTGACGATGTGGAGGCGATCGTGCGGGAAGCCGCAGGCGAGCACGTTCTGCAGAATGATCCGGCCGAAGTTCATCTCGTCTGCCGAGACGCCGAGCACGGCGATCGACCGCGGCTCGAGCAGGCGATCGAGTTTGTCGGTCGGTCGCGCCGGCAACGCGCGGGCCGCTGTGGCGAGGCGGCCGCGGCCGTCGAGGGGCACGAGTCGCTGCTGACGGAAGGCGAACGGGTTGACCTCGAGCTCTGCGACATCCGGTCCCTCGTCGCCGCGATCCACGCAGAAGTGCCGCGCCAGCAGCAGGAACGCCCGGAAGCAACGCAGCAGTTCGCCGTCAGAGACCACCCGTCGCCGGCCGCGCGCGCGGCCCGAGAGGATCTCGTAGGCGGCCGTCGTGCGGAACAGCTCGAGGAAGCGCTCGGGTGTCGTGTCGAGTGCCGGCGCCTTGGCGACCGCGAGACCCGGCAGCATCTTGTTGGCCAGGTACTCGGTGTCGACGCCACCGAGGCCGGCAGCGATCACGGGCCCGAACTCGCGCGTGGCGCGCACACCGACGAACAGTTCGTTGCCGAACCCGGGCCGCACACGCTCGACGTACTCCACGATGAGCACGCCGCGGACGTCGGCGCCCTGCCGGTGCCGTTCGATCAGGCGAGTGACCTCGCCGCGCACCGTCTCCCAGTCCTTGCGCACGAAGGCGATGCCGGCCGCCTCGGTCTTGTGCACGATGTCGGGCGAGACGATCTTGAGCACGACCTGATCGCCGGGAAAGCGCGCGAGCGCTTCTTCGGAGATCATCTCTTCGGTGGTCAGGAACACGTGGTGCGGCGGGGCGATGGCGCCGACCAGCTGCACGATCGAGTAGACCTCGTGTTCGAACAGCTGGCGCCGGCCTTCTTCATGTGCGAGCGCGAGCGTGCGTTCGACGGCGTGCGCTTCGGCGCCCGACAGCCGGTCTTCGAATGCGACCACGTCGAACACCGGAGCATCCGGCGCTTCGGGGGCGGCCAGATGCTCGGCGCTGAGCGTATCGATCCAGTGCCGCACGGCCACCGAGTGTCCGCCGCGGCCGAGGCCGTCGAGGTAGGCCTGTCCGGCGTTACGTCCGAAGCGGAATGCGCGCTGGTTGGCGCCGATCACGTCCGCGCCCTTGTGCTGGAACATCGCCACCACTGAGGCCTCGAGCTCGCTCGATTCGATGTCGAGGAACAGCGAAGCCGCGCCGAGGATCGCGATGTTCGCGGCGCGACCGGATCCGGCGGCACGCGCCACGCGTTCGGCGTCGATCAGCACATGGCGTGGCAGCGCCGACAGCCGCTCGAGCACCGACTCGACCGGCGGATAGTTGCCGATGTTGATGAAGGCGTTGATGCTCGCCACGACGGCGCCACCCTCTTTGAGGTACTGCATGTAGCGCAGACACTCGAGCGGCTCCACGGCAATCAGCAGATCCGCTTCGCCGGTGGGAATCAGATCCGAGTGAATCTCCCCGTCAGCGAAGCGCAGATGCGACTGTACGCCGCCGCCGCGCTGCGCCATGCCGTGGACTTCGGCCTGCTTGACCTGCAGGCCGCGCTGCAGCGCCGCGGTGGAGATGGCTTCGGCGATCGTCAGAATCCCCTGGCCGCCGACACCGGCCAGGATCACGTTCTGCCTCAGGGTTGTCGCGCGTCGTTCCAGCACGGTCGTCACGTTGTGGTCTCCTATGCGAGCGCCGGCACGGCGCCGATCTCGCGATGCTTCCGGTTCACGTGGATGCAGGCCCGGGTGGGCACGATCACGCTCAGGCCGTGGTATTCGATCTCGCGCTTGATGAGATCGACGTTGCCCGCGTGTTGGCGCGGCAGCGGATCGATGACGTGCAGGTGGTCCGGGTGGACGCCGAGGCCGCGCAGGATCTCGAGCAGGCGCTCGCCCGATCCGAGCGACTCCTGTGTGCCGGTCATGGCGGTCGTCGCGTTGTCGAGCACGAACACGGTCATGTCGGCGTTGCTGTGCGCGGCGCCGAGCAGCGGTGTCATGCCCGAGTGCGAGAACGTGGAGTCGCCGATCGTGCAAATGACGGGATGCGCGCCGGCCTGCGCCGCGCCGTGCGCCATGGCGATCGACGCGCCCATGTCCACGCACGCGTGGACCGCGCGGTACGGCGGCATGACGCCGAGCGTGTAGCAGCCGATGTCGCTGAACAGCAGGGGATTCTCGTAGCCCGCGGTGGCTTCAACGATGGCCCTGAAACTGTCGGAGTGGGGGCAGCCGCGGCACAGTTGGGGCGGCCGCGCGGCGAGATCGTCGAGTGGATCGACCGCCGGCGCGACGTCGCGTCCGAGCGCGCGCGCCAGGATGTCTGGTGTGAGTTCGCCCGTGGCCGGCAGCGCGCCCGTCAGTCGTCCGCGAATCGCCTTGCCCGGCAGGCCGAGGAGACCGTTGAGGCGGCGCTCAATGAACGGGTACCCGTCTTCTGCGACGAGGATCTCGTCGCAGTGATCGACCAGCTCGCGGATGAGCGACACCGGCAGCGGATAGTGCGCGATCTTCAGCACGGACAGGTTGCCCGATCCGCGCAGGGCTTCCTGCACGTAGTTATGCGCGATCCCCGCGGCGATGACGCCGACGCGTCCGGCCAGCGTGAGACGGTTCGCCGGGTCTCGCTCCGAGTCTTCCAGGAGCCGCGGTTGCGCTTGCACCAGCTTCGCGAAGCGCTTGCGCGCGGTCGACGGCACGAGCGTCCAGTCGCCGGGTGTGGGCGACGGCCGCAACATGGCGCGCGCGGCATCGGCGTTGTCGTGCGATGTCTGCGCGGTGACCACATTGGCGCGGCTGTGCGAGAGTCGCGTCACCGTGCGCACGACGACCGGCAATCCGACAGCCTCCGAGTACTCGAAGGCCCTCCGTGTCATGTCGTAGGCCTCCTGCTGCGTTGCCGGTTCGAACAACGGCAGGTGCGCGAAGTCGGCGTAGAAGCGGCTGTCCTGCTCGTTCTGCGACGAGTGCATGCCCGGATCGTCGGCGACGACGAGCACGAGTCCGGCGTTGACACCGGTCAAGGCGGAATTCACGAACGGGTCGGCCGCCACGTTGAGGCCGACGTGTTTCATCGAGACGAGCGCGCGGCCGCCGGCGTAGGACATGCCGAGCGCTTCTTCGTAGGCCACTTTTTCGTTGGCCGACCACTTCGCGGAAATACCGCGGGACTCGGCGGCGTGCTGGATGGTTTCGAAAATTTCAGTGGCGGGAGTGCCGGGGTAGGAGAAGGCGCCTTTGATTGCGGAATCCATCGCGCCTTCAGCGATGGCTTCGTCACCTAACAAGAGCCTGGCGGACATATGCTCACCTCGCGATACGAATATCGCTCTGGCGGGCGGGGGTGCGGGGCGCGCCCGTATTCCGCACACGCCGCTTTCAAGCATATCCGACGGTTGTCACCGTCGTCGTCAGCTGACAGCGGTCGATGATTGTGCTATAGCCAACATCCCGCGGAGCGCGTCCGCAAGCGTCGACGCCGGCGTCTCCGGATGCGCGTCGAGTGCGAGCGCGAGCAGACCCGTGGCGTTCGCCACGGCAAAGCTGAGACCGCGAAAGTTGCGCTCGGGTGGCACACCGGGAATTGGCCGCGGGTAGCCGGATGCCATCACGCGCAGCGATCCCTGCTCGTCGAGCTGGATGTCGCAGACATCGCGCGATCCGCTCCAGTTCACATCCACCGCAACGACGCCGGCGAGGCCGCCCGGTAACCACGCGGCATCGGGTTGCGGCGCGGCCGAGACGACGATAGCGCCGTGCGACGTGGCGTACCGCACGGCAGCGGTCAGCGGCTCCGCGTGGTCCTGATTCAGCGTGCCGAGACTGAGATTAATGATGTGGACGCCCTGATCGGCCGACCAGACGATGCCGTCCACGAGCGCGCGCCCCGTCGACGTCAACGATTGGTCGAACACTTTCACGGCCAGCAGCTCAACACCGGGCGCCTTCTCGCGAATCGCCGCCGCGACGGCGGTGCCGTGACCGAGTCGGTCAATGAGGTCGCTGGTCAGCGCGCCATCAGCGTCGATGGCGACGCCGCCACTGATGCCACCCACGTGCGGGTGGTCCGCGTGCACCCCGCTGTCGATGACGGCGACGCGGACACCGCGACCGGTGCGACCGCGCAATGCGTGGAGCGACAGCGTGACTGCGCTCGGCGCAGTCACCGCGTCGGCTCCGCGCCGGGCATGGCCGTGCCGAACAGCCGCGCGAACGAACCGTGCGCGCCTTCGAGTGCCGCCGGTGTGCCGCGCTCGACGACGCGCGCGCCCTCGATCATGACGACCTGGTCGGCGGCGCGGACAACATCCAGTCGATGCGAGATGACGATGGTGGTGCGGCCGAGCATCGCGCGGCGGTAACCGTCGATCACGTGCCGCTCGGATGCCGGATCGAGGGCGGCGCTCGGCTCGTCGAGGATCAGCACCGTGGGGTTGGTGACGAGCGCCCGCGCCAGCGCGATCCGTTGCCGCTCGCCGGCCGAGAGCGCGACGCCGCGATCGCCGACGACGGTCTGGCGCCCCTCGGGCAACCCGGCGACGAATGCCGCGATGCCCGCGGCTTCGAGCGCGCGCACGATGTCCGCCTCGGTGGCATCGGGATTCGCGTAGCGAATGTTGGCGTCGAGGGTCGTGTGGAAGAGCAGGGGCTCCTGTTCGACCACCTGCACGTGACGCCGCAGATCCGCGAGCCGCAGCGTCTTCAGATCGAGGCCGTCGAGCCGGACGACACCCGCGTCCGGATCGAGCAGTCGCAACAGCAGGTCGGCGATGGTGGACTTCCCGCTGCCGCTCGCGCCGACGACGGCGAGCGTCTGCCCGCGCGCCACCTGAAAGCTGATGTCCTCGATGACGGCGCCCCCGCGTCCGTACGAGAGCGTGACGTGCTCGAAGGCCACGTCACCCTGGGCGACGACCAGCGGCGTGGCGTCGGATCGCTCGGTGACCTCGGCCGGCGTGTCGAGTACCTCAGCCACGCGACGCCATGACACGCGCGCGGTGGCCAGCGCGCCGTAGAGGCCCATCAGCGCCTGCACGGGTGCCACAACCCGCGCCTGATACGCCATGAACGCCGCGAGCGTGCCCATCGTCATAGTGCCGCCCACGACCCGCCAGCCGCCGTAGAAGAAGACCGCAGCGGAGCCGGCAGCAAAGAGCAGCGACGGCAGGCCGCCGCTGATGTAGTGCACGCGCTGCACGCCCATCAGCGATGCGATGAACGCGTCGTTCAGTTGCGAGAAGCGGCCGACTTCGCGCTGCTGGGCGCCGGAGGTGACGACGGTGCGATTGGCCTGCAGCGTTTCGATGAGAAAGCTTCCGATCGATGAGCTGCGCTCGCGCAAGTCGGTGACGCGGGTCTCGAGTTGACGTCGATAGCGTGACAGTGCCAGCGCGCTCAGCGGCAGCGTCGCAAGGCCGACGATGAAGAGGCGCCAGTCGAGCCACAACAGCACACCGATGCCGCCGACGAGGAACAGCACGTTGCCGACCCAGGCGAGCGCGGTCTCTGCGGCGACGCGCTGAATCTCGCCGATGTCGTTGTTGATGCGCGAGACGAGGTCGCCGAGGCGCGTGGCCGCATAGAACCGCGGCGACAGGCGCTGCAGGTGTTCGTACAACTCGCGCCGCATGTCGAACAGGATCTCCGCCGACACGCGCGTGTAGATCAGACCGCTGACGACGTTGAGGATGAACCCCGCGGCGCCGATACCGGCGAAGAGGATGACGATGCGCGTGAGCGCGGCGCCGTCACGGCCGATCAGCGCCTGATCGACCAGTGACTTGGTGAGGTACGGCAGCCACAGCGACAGCACCGTGCTGACGAGGCTGATGGCCACCACGCCCGACAGCCGGCGCCAGTACGGCGTGAGGTACCCGAGGGCGCGTCGATCCACGCGCTACTTCTTTGGCGGTAAGAGCCTGAAGGACGTCATGTCCGTGTCGAGCGTCAGCGTCCGCACCTTCTTCATCGTTGTCACGTCGTAGTAGTCGATCGTGTTGCCGGCGGTGAACACATAGATGTAGTTGCCGTTGTTGCTGATGCGCTGGCTCATGCGAGGGCGGCCGTCAAACGCCGTGCGCGAGATGACGCGCGCGTTCTCCAGATCGAACGTCCAGAATTCGTATTCGCCGATGTCGCTGAAGAGGCCGTAGGCGCGTTTGTGATCCGGCGCGACCGAGAAGGCGAGGCCGCGCGCCGGGCCCACCGGCTTGAAGTCGATCTTCTTGTTGACCAGGTCCACGCGGCCGATGCCCATGATGCGACGGTTCTGCAGCGGGTCGGTCATGGTGAAGATGCCCGTGTAGAAGCCCGGCGCATCGCTGAACGGATCGAGGCCGCCGAGGGCAACGCGACCGCCGCCCGGTTCGAGCGGCTGGGCCATTTCCCACTTGTCGACCTGTGTGAAGCCGGTGGTCTCGTAGATCAGCACGTCCTCGGCGAAGAGGTACATGAGCTTGCCGTCGGGCGAGAACACCACATTCGCACCTTCGCGCTCTTCGTCCTTGGGCCAGGGAATCGTGCGCGCGATCTTCTTGGTGGCGAGGTCGTACTGCACGAGCGTGGGCGGTCCGATTACCCAGTGATCGGTCTCGAGCGTGTAGCGCTTGATCACGAGGATCAGGTATTTGTCCGACGGATCCGGCTGCATGCCCCAGATGCGGACCTTGGTCTTGCCCTCGCTGAGCGTCATCACGTCGATGCTCTCGCGCTTCACGCGATCGACGATCTCGATGTGCTCGTAGCCGATGTCCTCGATGTAGAGCTTCGACCAGTCATTCGAGAAGACGATGCGGCCGGGGATGCCGCTCTTGAGCGGGATGTCGCCGACGATCTTCTCGGTGGCCTCGTCGATCACCGTGATCGAGCCCTTGTAGTTGCCGACGTAGATCGTGCCGGTGCCGGCCACGGCCGGCGCGGTCGCGGCCTTCTTCGCCTGGGCGTGTGCGGGCGCGGCGGCCGCAAGCAGAACGACGGCCGCGATCGTGATGTGACGCAGGGAGTTCATCGACAGCCTCACGGGAAGATGACGTCGATCTTGCGCCAGTCTTTTTGAGCGGCCGCGCACTTCTTGGTCCAGTCGGGCGCGTGGTTGAGCTGGTCGGGCACCTGCGCCGGCCAGAAGCAGCCGAGATGGCAGTCGAACAGATCGCGCTCCACGGGCTGGCAGAGGCCGGCCGTGCCGCCCGTGCGGTCGACTTCCCAGCCGGGCGCGAAGATCGTGGAGCACCCGAGCGGAATGTGCGGGCCCTGCGGCTGCTGCGGCGTGTGCAGCGCGACGACGTCTTTGTCGGCGTCCGCGAGACGACGGGCTTTCTCGTTAACTGGCTTGAGGTGCTTCATGGGTGTCCTCGAATTGTTGCAGGAATGCCGGGTTCTGTTGCGCGATCTGGCCGTAAATCTGGAGACAGGTGTCGGTCCAGCCGCGGATCCAGTCGCAGTAGTGCAGGTTCGGTCGATTGGTCGTGCCGAAGCGCGTGTGCGCTTCGTGGTAACAGCCGCCGGCGCAGACCGGCCGCGCCCAGCACTTGGAGCAATCGGTCTTGTCGAGAATGTGATGCGCGTCGAGGAACGCGTGCTGCGCGGCGCGGTCGATGCCGTCGCGGACGGTGCCCAGTTTGTGGTCGTCCGACCCGGCGAAGCGATGGCACAGCGCCACGTCGCCCGCGGTCGACACGCCCAGCAGACCGAAGCCGGCGCCGCACGGCCACGCCTTGCTCGCGCCTTTGTGAATTTCGCCGAGCGTTTCGCGCACGTTGCTGAAGCCGTGATGCCGGTCCTCGAGCGCGGCCGCGAGGTAGTCCTTCGCGAGATCGCGGAATTCGCCGAGCACATTCTCGAAGCCCTCGTCGCCGAACGCGTGCGGGCGATCGGGTGACGCGGTCACCGGCGCGAAGCCCACTTCCCAGAAGCCAATCTCGTTGGTGAGGTGATCGTAGATCCGCCGCACATCGAGCGTCTCTTTGGTCAGCGTGACGCGCGCGCCGATCGGACGCGAGCGGTGCTTCGCGATCAGCGCCTTGATCTTCGGCGCGATGACGTCGTAACTGCCGGCGCCGCCGTGAAACACGCGGAACTTGTTCTGCAGATCCGGCGGACCGTCCATGGAGATGGTCACGCCGAAGCGATGCTCGGCGAGGAAGTCGATGACCTCCGGGCTGAGCAGCGTGGCGTTGGTCGTCATGCTGAAGTCGATCGTCTTGCCCAGCTCTGCCGCGCGCGTCGTCGCGTACGCCACCGTCGTCTTCAGCACCTTGAAGTTCAGCAGCGTCTCGCCGCCAAAGAACGTCATGTGCGCATCGGTGCCCGACTCGCGCAGGAGGAAGTCGACGCTCTCGCGCGCCGTGTCCTCGCTCATCATCTTCGGCTGCTTGCCGTTCTCGGTCTGGACGATCTTGTCTTCGCCGTACTCGTAGCAGTACGTGCAGCTGAGATTGCACTGATTGGTGACGTTGAGCACCATCGTGCTGAGCGGCACCGGCGTGAGCGGCACGACCTTCTTTGGCGGCCGGATCGGCGTATCCACGCGGTTGAGCGCGCGCACGCGCACCAGTTCGCCGAGGCTCTCGCCGACCTCGGCGGCCCCAAACCTCTCGGTGAGATCCGCGACGATCTCTTCGGCCGACCGTGACCGTAGCGCCACCGCATCGAGCACCGCCGCCGACACATCGTCAACCGCGAGCACGGCCGCGCTCGGCGCCAGATACACGTAGCGTTGCCCGCCGGCTTCGAACGCGTGACAGTCGCCGGGCTGGAGCAGGCTCACTTGATGGCGCCCCCGACGGTGGAGAAGTCCCAGCGCTGATAGAGCGGCACGGTCACGACGAGCTGCGCGCGAGCGCGCAGCGCCGAGGTCCCGCCCTCGGGCGTGTAGCTGGCCACAACCCAGACGTCACCGACGTTGTTGCGGTTGCCGGAGCGCTGCGGATTGGGTCCGTCGACTGACGGCGTGAAGAGGCCCGTCTTCGCGTCGATCGCGCCCACGAACTTCAGGTCGTCGTCACCGTAGATCGCCGTGTATTCCTCGAGCGACCACGCGGCGTCCACGATGCCGAGCGGCAGGTCGTCCTTCGTGTCGGGCTTGCCGTCCGGGCCGTTGGAGACGGCCATCACGTCGAACTGCGCCAACTGCTTCGGAAAGACGACGCCGCCCAGGCGCGCCATGCCCCATCCGGGAGTGACCTTGATGAAGTCGATCTTGTCGTAGATCGTGATCGCGGCCTTGCGCAGGGTGCCGGCCACGAAGAGGTCTCGCGCGCCGGTGATGGCGTCGGCGGCCACGGTGAGTTCAGCCGTGATCTGCGTCGGAGACGACTGCGTGATGCGGGCGACGGTCACGCCGCGGCCGAAGTCGAGTGTTGCGGGCGTGGCGGCCGGCAGATTTGCGCCGAAAATATTCACGGTCGTCGTCGCGCCCTTCTTTGCAGCCACGCGGTCCAGTCCGGCGACGACCGGCTCGCGGCCGATGCGCGTGAGCGTGACGTCCGGTCCGAGTTCGTCGTAGCTGCCCGTGAACCAGCGGCCGGAGATCGTCTGCCAGTCGCGCTCCACGGCCATCACTTCACGGAGCGACGTCGTGTCGTCGCCGTTCACCATGCTGCGGCCGCGCCACTGATGGCCGGTGTAGATCATCACGCGGCCGGTGCGCGCCACGGTGCGCCCGCTCTTCGCGTAGCGATAGGTCGTCTCGGTCGTGAACTCGTCCGCAGACGCGCCGGCGGCAATTGTCACCGTGCCGAAGATCGCGCCGCCGCCCGGTTCCGTGCCCGAGAGCAGCCAGGTGCCGGCGATGCGCGGGCTGCGCATCGTTGCGGACCACGTCGTCCAGTCGGGCGTCGTGAATGAGAACGCCGGCTTGATCACGGCGAGCGCCTTGTCCATCGGGTGACGATTGTCGGGCGCGCGGCCGTCAGGCCCGGGCGTGGAATTGGGCGGACCGCCACGGCGGAAGACCTGGCCGTCCACGAGCGGGTAGTAGCCGCGGTGCATCGCGACGACGAGGTCCCATTCTTTGGTGGTGCGTCGCTGCAGCATCACGCGGCCCATCGAGTGGCAGCTCGCGCACACGCCTTCGACGTCGGCGTTCGGATACTTGAAATCGATCAGCCGGCGTTCCACTTCGAACGCGGCCGGCTTCACTTCTTCAGGGGCCAGGCCGAGGTTGTCGGCGAGGTACTTCACGATCTCGCGCGCTTCGGCGGGCTCGATCTCGGCCTTGTTCAACGTGGCCATGCGGCGGATGGTTTCCTGCCAGCCCTCGGGCGTGGTGCGGCGGAACGAGATGCGCGACATCCGTCCCTTGTCGTCGCTCTTGTGGCACCCGCCGCAGACGAGCTTCACCTTCGCATTGGTGATCGGGATGCCCTCATCGTCTTTCGGATCCTTGATCGCCGAGGCCGAGGCCCCTGCCGGCGCGGGTGTTTGCAGCAGCGGTTGACGTGGAGCCGCGTTGAGCTGTCGCGACGACACGGCGCCAGTGAACACGAGGAGTGCAACCCCGAAGGGCAAGAGGCGTTTCATGAGGAATGGACTGAATTTTTACCACACGCGCCGGTGATTCCGGCGCAGATTCGCAGGCTATTCCGCGTGGATCAGGCCGCCGCGCGCCACCAGGGTGGCGAGCGCACCGAGGAAGTCCGGGAGCGAGGCGCCGGGCTGGGCGCGAAACAGCGCTTCATAGAGCGCGCCGACGTCGCGATGCTCGGTGGCCAGGCGGCTCAGCAGCAGGAGGTCGATATTGCGGAGATAGCGGACGCCGGCGGGCCAGGCGGGCAGCACGAGATGCTCGTCCATCACGATCTCGTGTCCGCGCACGGCCGCGGCGGTGGCGATGCGCGCGTCCGGGCCCGGCTGCAGATGGATGGCCGGTCGCCGCTGCAGGTCCGCCAGAGCGGCGAGCACCGCGGGATCGCGCGCCAGCGCGGCCGGATCCGCCGCTTCGTCGGCCTCGATGGCGTCGGCTGAAGTCGCGCGCGTTTGCCAGAAGGGATGCTGCGTGCCGGCCGCGGCATTCACCGCGAAGGCGGCGGACTGTTGCTGAAACGCTGCGTGCACCTCGCGTTCGCGACGGTCGAAGAACGCGAAGGCCTCCTCGCGCATCGACGGCGTCCTGATCGCGGTGTTCACCGCGATCCCTGCCAGCCACGCGGAGGCCAGCGCCTTCTTCACGCCGAATGATGACAGCGGATCGATCGCCGCGCCCGCATCGCCGACGAGCAGGAATCCGGGCCCCGAGTACTGTCGCGCCGAGTACGGCGACGCGTCGGCGCCCCATGGGCCGTCAACGAGTGACGCCGAGGCCAGCCAGGGCGCGAACGGCCGCACCTTTGCCAGTTCGGCGAGGTAGACCTCGCGGGCCGGTGCGCCGCGCGTGAGGTGCGTGCGTTCGGGATCCACCATGACGGTGACGTGTCGCACGTCGTTCTCGAGAGGCACCGACCACGCCCAGCCGTCGGTGTAGGACGCGACGAGCGTGTGTGTCCGCTCTGCGTCGGGCCAGGGCGAGTCGGCGCGCCATACGCACGACAGTGCCACCGTGCGCAGCGACGGCGCCATCCGGCGCAGCCACTTGCGCGCGATCACGCCCGCGCGGCCGGAACAGTCCAGCACGAATCGCGCGGTCACGCGTGTGGTCACACCGTCGGCTTCGACGATCGCCGTGCCGTCGTCATCAACATCGCGGACGAGGCCGTGGCGGATCACTGCCCCGGCGTGTTCGGCGACGCCGCGCAACACCGCGTCGAAGTGGCTGCGCTCCACCTGGTAACCGAATTCTCCGGGGGCAAACCTCTCGACGCGTGGTTCGGCGTCCGCCCACCACACGGTGTTGCCCGTCCATGGATGAAAGCCGGCCGCATCAACGGCGTTCAGCAGGCCGAGTGCCGACAGGGTCTTCTTCGCGCTCGGCGGAATGGACTCGGCTACCGCGTGCCGTTCGACCACGGGGCGCTCGACAATGAGCACACGATGGCCGCAGTGGGCGAGCAGCGTGGCCGCGGCGCTGCCGGCGGGACCACCGCCCACAATGAGCACGTCGAGATCGTTGACCACGGCAGCACTATAGTCCCGGTGCGCCGTTCTGCGCGGCTCGCTGATCGATCCAGGCCGTGACCTCGCGTTCGAGGATGTCGAGCGGCAGCGGGCCGTTCTTCAGAATCGCCTCGTGAAACGCCTTGATGTCGAAGCGCGCGCCCAGGCGGGCTTCGGCCGTCGCGCGCAGTTCGAGGATCTTCAACATCCCGAACGTATACGCGAGGCCCTGCCCGGCTTCGGTGATGTGGCGATCCGTTTCCGCGGTGGCGGGGCCGAGTTTGAAGCCGGTGTTTTCGGCCATGTAGGCGATGCCCTGCGCGCGCGTCCAGCCGAACGCGTGCACGCCGCTGTCGACCACCAGTCGCACGGCGCGCCAGATCTCGTACGTCAGCCGGCCGAAGTCGCTGTAAGGATCTTTGAAGAAGCCGACCTCGCGGCCCAGCCGCTCCGCGTAGAGGCCCCACCCTTCCGTAAACACGGTCACGCTCAGGCCGCGACGGAATGCGCTGAGGGCGGCATTCTCCTGCGTGCGCATGATCTGCAGATGATGTCCGGGCACACCTTCGTGGAACACGAGCGCTTCCGCCACGTAGAGCGGCCGCGCCCGAAGATCCGACGTGTTGATGTTCACCCACCCGGCTTGAGTGCCGTCCTCGGCGCCCGCATCGTAGTAACCGGCTGATTGGCGAATGGCGATGCGCTCCGGCATCGGTCGAATGCCGAACGGCGTGCGCGGCAACGTCGCGAACAGCCGCGGTAGTTCACCTTCCATCCGCTTCGACGCGAGCGCGACCGCCTGCAGGTACTGCTCTTCGGTCCCGACCGTGAAGCGCGGGTCGTCCTGCAGAAACTTCATGAACGCCGCGAGCGTGCCCGTGAAGCCCGCGCGCGTCTTGACCTGCTCCATCTCCGCGCGCAGGCGCGCCACCTCGCGGAGTCCGATGTCATGCACTTCTTTCGGTGACAGATCGAGGGTCGTGTGCAGGCGGATGCGGTGGCGATAGAACGCCTCGCCATCGGGCAGGCCGGCCAATCCCAGCGATGTGCGCGCGCCGGGGATGTACTCGCGCCGGAGAAAATCCAGGAACGCCTGCAGTCCGGGCATCACCGAGTCGCGCAATGCCGCGGTGCCGTCGGTGAGAATGCGCTGGCGGTCTTCGGGCGCCACGCCGGCCGGCACGCGCGTGAACGGCGCGTAGAGCGGACTCGTGGTCACGTCCGCCACGATTTGCGCAGCGACCGGCTCGTCGTAGCCCGCGAGCACATCGCGCGGCAATGTCCGGCCCGACCGGAGTCCGGCGCGCATCATCACGATCTGCTGGGCGACGTGCTCACGGAACGACTGGAGCCTCGCGATGTAGTTGTCGTACTGGCCGACCGTCGTGAACGCGGACCGGTCGGGCCAGGCGGGCAGGTCGAAGTGAAATCCTTCGCGGCTGCCGATCGGGATCTCAAAGGCCCGGAACCGCAGCTCGCCCAGACGGTCGCGCAACTGCCGGCTGAGAATCTCGGCGTCGGTCTGCATCGCCGGCGACAGCGTTGTGCGATCGATGGCGCTGAGCCGCGCGGCAAACGCCGTGAGCGCGGCCGCCTCGCCGGCAAAGCGCGCTTCCGAGACGTCCTCCATCCGGGCGCTGTATCGGACGGGCACTCCCGAGGGTCTGGGCAAGGTGAACCCGCGATCACGGTACGCGGAGACGTCCTGGAGCACACGGCTGAACTCGGCCTGCGCGGCCGGCACGGGCTGGGCCTGCAGCAATGCCAGCCCACCGAAGCCCGCGATCAGGGCGAGAACGACCAACGCACGGGAACCACGCATGCAACCTCCTGCCGGAATGAGCGCGTATGGTACCAGCGCCCGGCGCCGGGGCGTCGGTGATATCCTTTGCGTATATCCGAAAGGAATATCTGTGGCGGCTATCTCATTGAAGTTACCTGACGAACTGCTCGAGGCCTCCGGCCAGTACGCGGACGCGCTGCGGCTGACGCGCGCCGCCTACATCCGGCGGGCACTCGAACAGATGAACCGCGAGACGCGCGCCCACCTGCGCGCCCGTCGTCTCCGCGACGCGTCCCGCAAAGTGCGCGGGGAGAGCATGCGCGTCAACGCGGAATTCGCGGCGATCGAGAAGGACGTCGATGCGTAAGCGCGGCGAAATCTGGCTCGCGGACCTGAATCCTCGACGCGGAACCGAGCCGGGAAAGACACGGCCTGTGCTGATCGTCCAGGCGCAGGC
>CAYHEX010000014.1:0-28854 GCA_964355365.1 uncultured Solibacteraceae bacterium
GCACCTGCCCGCACCCGCCCGCACCTGTTCGCACCTGCCCGCACCTGCCCGCACCTGTTCGCACCTGCCCGCACCCGTCCGCACCTGCCCGCACCCGCTCGATGTATCCTCGCCCTATGCGCAGAGTACTAGCCGCCAGCCTTGTGCTGATCGCCGCGGTTGCCGTGTACGCGCGGCAGGATCCTTCGACGTCGCGAACTGAAGCGGAGTACTCCCCGCTCGGATTTCAGGATCTCCGCGCCTACGAACAGGCGTATCCCGGCGTGCCGGGCAGCACGCTGGTGATCAACGCTGCGGCCGGGCGGTACTGGGCGTACCGCGGCATTGCCTATCGCGGCGCCGATGCGCTCGGGGGCGTGTGGATGAGCCTCGGGCCCGAGACCAGCCTCGTCGACTCCACTGGTTTGCGGAACATATCTGGGCGCGTGTCCGCGTTGGCGATCTCGCCTACATGCGAGGAACACGGCGCGTGCCGGATGTGGGTCGGCGCGGGCGGCGGCGGCGTCTGGCGAACCGACGATGCGATGCACACGACCGATCCGAAGTGGCGTTGGGTTTCGCGCGGGCTCGGCACCAACAGCATCGGCAGTCTGGCGCTCGATCCGAGCGACCGGACGGGCAACACCATCTACGTCGGCACAGGCGAGACGAACACGCCGCAGAACTCCGGCGCCGGCACGGGTCTCTACAAGTCGACCGATGGCGGCGACTCCTGGTTGCGCGTGCCGACGATGGTGCTCGACCCGTCGGTGTCACCGGCGGAGATCGACTTCACATCGACGCGCGGCATCAGCACGGTGATCGTTGAGCCGACGCGTCCGCAGACCCTGTACGTGGCCACGACCACGGCGATGCTGGGCATGACCGCGGTGCGCGGGGGACAGACGCAGGTGACGGGGTATCCGCAGCCGCGGACCGGTCTCTACAAGACCGAGAATGGCGGTCTCACGTGGTCGCTCATCTGGGTGCCGCCGCTCGAGACCGTGTTTGTGCCGAGTGCGAATCTCGGCACGGGCGTGCGCGACACCATGTCGGGCGTGCGCCACGTGAAGCTCGATCCGAAGGATCCGTCGATCATCTACGCGACCGCGTGGAACAACGCGATCCATCGCTCCGCGCCTTCACTTGAAGGCGGCGACGCATCGTTCAAGCCGGTGTTCGCAATTGTCGGCGCGCTTCGGCAGCGGGATCTGGCGATGTTCGACCTGGTCGTCAAAGACGGTCACACCCGCGTCTACGTCTACAACGGCACCGAGACGCTGACCACGCAAGGGCTCTACCGGGTGGATAACGCGGACATTCCAGCGGCGCAACTGGTCACGGTGGCCGGCAGCCTGCTCACCAACGCCAGCGCCTGGACGAAGCTCACGGTGGATTCGACGTCGCAGGTGGGCGGCACGAGCCGGCAGATGTGCGGCTCGCAGTGCTTCTACGATCTGGTGGTGGCGAGTCCTGCCGACCAACCTGATACGGTCGTCATTGGCGGCCAACTGAATCCCGATTTTGGCGCGCCGACGCTGCGGTCGACCAACGCCGGCGGCAGCTTCTCGGACTTTGCCGCGGACGCGGCCAGTCCGCGCAACAGCAGCCATGTGGACGTGCGATCGGTGGCATTTCACCCGAAAAATTCCAACATCGCATTTGTGGGATCGGACGGCGGCGTGGTGCGCAACGACGGCACATTCGCGAGCATCGCGAGCCGGTGTGCGTCGCTGTTTCCGAACCGGTCGCTGTGCAGCACGATGCTGGCGTCGGTGCCGACGCGGATCTACTTCATGAACAAGGGGCTGCAGACGCTGCAGTTCTACAACATCGCCCTCGATCCGAAAGCGCCGCTCAAGCGCTTGATCGGCGGGCTGCAGGACAACAGCACGATCTGGCAGGACGGCACCGGCGACGGCCGCACGTGGCGCACGCTGTTCGGGTCGGGCGACGGCACGTCGGCGTCGGGCTTCCATCCCACGCGCTCGGAAGTGACGTTTGCGAGTTTCCAGAGCAACAGGTTCTTCACCAACTTTCGCAACGGGGACCAGAGTTTCTGGGTGCGCACCGACGATCCGATTCGCTCGAGCAATGAACTCGCGACGGTGACGGCGTCGACCGGCCGCCAGTTTCTGACGTTCGACTCGGTCAATCCGAACACGCAGTTCACAGGGTTTCAGCACATCTGGCGCACGCAGAACAACGGCGGCAGTCAGACGACGCTCGAGGCCAGCTGCAAGACGTCCGGCGGCACGTCGGCGCTCATTTGCGGAGACTGGACGCCGCTCGGCGTCACGTTCCCGTTTGTCTCGGGATCGACGCCCTCGTCAGCGAGTCGGATGCCCGGGGATCTGACGAGCACGTTCTACGGCCCGGACCGGTCGGGCGGCATCGTCGTGTCGGCCGAGCGAACGGTGTCGGACGGCGGCACGCTCTGGGCCGCGACCAGCGCGGGGCGACTGTTCGTATCGAAGAACGCCGACGCCGCCGGGAGCGCCGTGCAGTTCAACCGCGTGGACACGTCCGCGATGCCGAATCGGTTTGTCACGCGGATCGTTGTCGATCGCGCCAATCCGAATGCGGCGATTATCGCCTACACAGGCTTCAACCAGATCACGCCGACCACGCCGGGCCACATCTTCCGCGCGGTGTACGACCCGGCCACGGGGCGCGCGACGTTCACGCGCATTGATGCGGATCTTGGTGACATCCCGATCAACACCATCGCGTATGACGATGTGCGTGGCGATCTCTACGCGGGCACCGACTACGGTCCGATTGTGCTGCGGCGCGGGACGTCCACGTGGCAAGGCGCGGGGCTCGGGTTTCCGGAGGCGCTGATCGTGGACATGGAGATCGCCATCGAGCAGCGCACGCTGGTCATCGCCACGCACGGACTCGGGATTTTCTACCTCACGCTGCCAAAGGTCGACTAGATCCAGACCTCAACAACATGGGGGGCCATGGAGAGCCATGGGGAAAACCAACAGGCTTTCAAAGAGCTTTTCGAAAAGCCGTCGGTGTTGGGGTTGGTGTTGTTGTTGATCTTCCCCATGGCTCCCCATGGCCCCCCATGTTGAGAGCTCTTGATCTAGAACCGAAATGCCACACCAAGCGTGACCAGCACGCGCGCCTGGAGGCGGGTGCTGCGGGTGACTTCGGCGTGGTCGAGCGCGTCGCCGCTGAGCGTGGAGCGGCGTCCGGTTGACGCGTTGTTGCTGAACTGCACCGATGGGTTCGTGAACGACTCGATGTAGTCGGCCGGCGTCCCGGAGAGCACCGTCGGCGCAGCGTCGATGCTCGACGCGATGGTCCGGTTGGCGGCGATCATGCGCGCGTCGAGCCGCAGGCTGAGGCGGCCGGCGATCGAGCGCGACAAGCCGGTGCCGAAGACGATGGCCGGGGCGGTGTTTGCGACACCGCGGATCGTGACCTTGTCGGTTTCGTCGATTGGCACCGAGCCAAGGATCCTCGAGCGGTAGCGGCCCTCGAGCGTCACCTCCGACTGCGCCCCTGTGCGCGCGACCATGCCCGCTCCAAGCGTCAGGAAGGGCGTCAGGCCCGCGATCTCGTTGAGTTCGACGTTGGCCGCCACCGTTGCGGTTACGTCGCGCCAGCGCGCGCTCGGCAGGCTGGCCGTGGCCGTCACGGCAGTGCCCGTGAAGGGGCCTGAGGCGAACAGGGCGGTCATGGCCTGCTCGAAGCTGCCGCGGGTCTGTTCGACGGCCGCCAGCAGCGAGTCGGGCATGGTCTCCGAACGGCCCGTGGTGTCGACCGCGAGCTCAGTCCAGACACGCGGCGCGGTGCGGAAACGCACGCGGGCGCCCATCCCGGCGCCCGATTGTGCGCTGCGGCCGATCGTGGCGATGGCGGCGTCCAGTGGCGTGATGCGCGCCGTCAGGCCGAGTTGTTCGTTGACCGCGTTGAGCAGGGTGGCGCCGTCGCCGAAGAACCACGACGGCACGCGCCGGCTGGGAAACATCGGGTTTGACGTCGTGATGGGGGCGCCTGCGGCCGGAAGTGAGAGCGTGGCCTCGCCGGCATCGAGCATGCGGCCGATGCTGCCGTAGGCCTCGAGCTCCAGCCGAGACGTGGGCTTGCTCGCCGTCGTCTGGGCCGCCGCGACAGTCGGCGCGATCACCATCAGCAGCGCTGCGATCCATCGAGTCATGCGTGCCATCGCGCTGAACTTACCACCGTTCTACGCCGGCGCCTTGACCCGGATGTTCTTCCACGCGCCTTGCCGGAAACGGATCACGCTCAGCGTGGCTCGGGTGGCGTGCCCGCAGACGATGGCCAGCCAGATATCACTGGCCTGCAGTCCGCGCGCGCCCGTGAAGTTCTGGAAGAAGGTGCAGATGCTGATGGGCACCAGGACCTGCGACACGAGGGAGATGTACAGCGGGCCCTTGGTGTCGCCCGTGCCTTGCAGCGCACCAGTGAATGACAGCGCCACGGTGACGAAGAGACCGGATACGGCCAGGTAGGCGAGCAATTGACGGCCGATCTGGCCGGCCACACCGTCGTTCAGATTGAAGACGCCCAGCAGTGGTCCAGGCACGAGGATGAATGCGAGGCCCACGACCGTGGCCACGCCGAGTCCGATCTTGGCTGCGGCCACGGCGGATTGCGCGGCGCGGTCTGGCTTGCCGGCGCCGAGGTTCTGTCCGGCGATCGCGGAGGCGGCGCCCATCAGGCCGACCGATGTCCACGTGATCAGCGAAAACAGCTCCGTGTAGCCGACGGCGTAGGCGGCCTGCGCCTCGGCGCTGGTCGGCAGCGATCCGATGAATCGCACGAGCAGCACGCCGGCCACGTTCATCGCGATGCCCTGCACGCCGGTCGGCAATCCAAACCGGAACAGCTCGCGGATCACCGGCCAGTCGGGCTTGAACGACATCGTCCGCGTGAACTTCACCACGAGGCGGCCGGTGAACAGCCACCACAGCGCGACCAGGCCGGTCAGCGCGCTCGCCAGCGTAGTGCCGATCGCCGCGCCGGTGGCGCCAAACGCGGGAATCGGGCCGAAGCCGCCGATGAGGACGATGTTGAAGCCCACGTTCAGGATGGTCATCAGGATGCCGAGCCGCAGCGGTGTCTTGGCATCGCCGGCGGCGCGCAGGGCGCCGCTCATCATGAAGAAGAGCAGCATGCCGAAGCTGAAGACCAGCATGATGCGCAGGAACGGCAGCGCCACCTGCTGCACTTCCGGCGCGGCGTGCACCATCGTGAGCAGGAACGGCGCGGCGAAGTAGCCCACCGGCGCCATCACGAACACCGCCATCAGCACCGCGGCGAGAAAGGCCTGATAGACCGTGCGGTTCACCGCCTCGTGGTTGCCCGCGCCCGCGAATCGCGCCACGAGCACGCCCATGCCCGTGAACACAGAGCTGATGAACACGATCACCAGGATCCAGAGCTGCACGCTCACGCCGATCGCGGCGTTGCCGGCGTGACCGACGTAGTGGCCAACCATGGCGTGATCCACCACACCCTGCATGCCGCCGATGATGTTCTGGAGCATCGTCGGCCACGCGAGTTTCCAGACGGCCTTTTGGAGCGGGCCGTCAACAATGCTGCGATCAAATGTTTTCAAGCGAAGGGAACGATAGCAGAGAACGGGCTAGACTGGCGCATGACCTCGGATCTGGTCGCCCTTCGGGATCGCCTGCGCGCGTTCGCGCTTGAGCGCGACTGGGATCAGTTTCATTCCCCCAAGAATCTGTCGGCGGCGCTGGCCGTTGAAGCGTCCGAACTCCTCGAGCACTTCCAGTGGCTGAAGGAAGACGAGTCGTTCGCGCTCTCGCCCGAGAAGCGCGCGAAGGTTGCTGAAGAAATCGCCGACGTGCTGCTCTATCTCATTCGCATCGCCGACAAGCTCGACATCGATGTGCTCGACGCCGCCCTGAAGAAGATCGAGGCGAACGGGAAAAAGTACCCCGTCGAGAAAGCCAAAGGTTCGATGCGGAAGTACACAGATCTATGAACCACAGGTTCGGGAGGTTCGAAAGGTTCGTGGGGGTTCGTGGGGTTCTGTTCGTGGGGTTCCTGGGGTTCGTTGGGTTCGTGGGGTTTGGTTCGGAGGGTTCGGCGCATCAGGCGCGTTCGATCATCCGTGGCCCCATGCTCGATGCGCACAACTGCTATCCCGAAGATGGAAAGTGGCACGATCGGCTCACGCGCGCGCTCGGCACGACGTACACGCAGATCGGCATCGAGCAGGATCTGATCTGGAAATCGGATGGTCATGGCGGCGGCGTGTCTGTTGTCGGTCACGAGTCGACGCTGACCGGCACCGAGCCCGCGCTCGAGGACTACTTCTTCAAGACCGCCGCACCCATCGTCGAGGCTGCGCTGAAGGCCAACAGGCAAGACACCTGGCCGATCATCGTCCTGCACTTCGACTTCAAGACGAACGAGCCAGAGCATCACCGGTTCGTGCTGCAGTTGCTGAAGAAGTACCAACGCTGGCTGACGACGGCGCCGCGCACGAAAGGCGATGCGGTTGAGCCGATGACGGTGGGGCCTGTGCTGGCGTTGACGGAAGCGGGAGAGGGGCAGGAGCGCGACTTCTACTCGACGCTGCCGGTGGGCGAGCGGATGCTGATCTTCGGCACCGTGCCGCCGGTGCAGCTCACGACCTCGGAGGACCGCGAAGTGCAGCGGACCGCGGCCGTGACTGCGTCGCCTGAGAC
This sequence comes from uncultured Solibacteraceae bacterium, assembly GCA_964355365.1. Classification (GTDB taxonomy): domain Bacteria; phylum Acidobacteriota; class Vicinamibacteria; order Vicinamibacterales; family SCN-69-37; genus SCUN01. Next base: position 6,678 of record CAYHEX010000014.1, read on the forward strand.
GCTGCTGCCGACCGGCGCGACGAACTATCGACGCTGGGCGAACTTCGGGTGGTCGGTCGTCGAGCGCGGCGGCCAGAAGAACGCCGGCGCGTGGGACGTGGCCGACATGACGCGGCTGAGGTCGATCGTTGACCGCGGCCACCGCCTCGGTCTGTGGATGCGCTTCTACACGCTCGACGGTTACGGACCCGGCGAGAACAAGGGCTGGAGCGACAGCTACAACTTCGGATCGCTGGCCGCCGTACAGGAACGCTGGCGCTCGGCCCGCGCGGCCGGCATGGACTTCATCCCCACGAATCAGTATGAGGAGTTTGCGGCATTCAGGTAATCTCTGCCGCATGCGCACTCGTCTTCTTACGGCTGCCTCCATCGCCTGCTTCGCCGCCACCGTCTTCGCCCAGGAACAGGCGGACCCCAAGACGCTGATTCCGTCCGCCACGCTCAACGCGATTGCCCAGCGCGTGTCGGGCGCGCAGGCGCGCAATCACGTGCTCGAGATGTGCCCGTTCGAGCGCAACCGGCCGGAGGCGGAGTACCTGTCCGGCACGTACCGCGAGAGCCTCTACGCGGAGAAGACCGCGAAGGAATACGGCTTCAGCGACGTGCACATCGAGAAGTTTCCTCTCGGATCCAAACAGTGGGACGGCGAGATGGGCGAGCTGTGGGTGACCGAGCCCGGCCCAGTGCAGCTCATCACGCGCTATCGCGACATCGCGACGACGCTCGCGACCGGATCGCGCAGCGCGGACGTCACCGCGGAACTCGTCTATGTCGGCCAGGGCAACAGCGCCGCTGACTACGCGGGCAAAGACGTGAAGGGCAAGATCGTACTCGCGTCAGGCGCCGTCGGCGCGGCGCACAACCTCGCGGTTCGCCAGTTCGGCGCCGAGGGCGTCGTGTCGTTCTTCAACGGCACCGGCAAGCCGATCGATCGGCCCGACCAGATGGGTTGGAGCGGCATTCAGGCCAGCGCCGATCCTGCGGTGCGGACGACGTGGGGCTTCATCCTGTCGCTGCGCATGGGACTCGATCTGCTCGGCCGACTCGAGAAACACCAGAAGGTGATGGTCCACGCCAAGGTGAAGGCTGCTGAATACGACGCGCCGATGAATGTCGTCGTCGCCACCATTCCCGGTGACGGATCAACGAACGAGGAGTTTCACTTCACCTCGCATCTGTTCGAAGGCATCGCGAAGCAGGGCGCCAACGACAACTGCGGCGGGCCGGCCACACAGCTCGAGGCGGGCCGCGCGTGGATCGAGATGATCAAGGACGGCACCCTGCCGAAGCCGAAGCGGACGATCCGGTTTCTCTGGGTGCCGGAGATCAGCGGCACCACCGCGTATCTGCGCGCGCATCCCGAACTGGGACAGCACGTGGTCGCCAGCGTGTCGATGGACATGGTCGGCGCCAATCAGACGATCAACAAGAACTCGCTGCACCTGAATCAGACGATGTACTCGATCCCGAGCATCATCAACGACGTGTCGCGGCAGTTCTTCGAGTACGTGGGCGAGACGAACCGCGAGAAGCTGCACAATCGCCGCAACGGATACGCGTTCCAGAATCCCATCATCGACCCGTCGGGCACGCGCGATCCGTTCAACTACAACATCGAGAAGTTCTACGGCTCGAGCGACCACCAGGTGCATCTCGACTGGAACCCGCGCATTCCGGCCGTGCAGTTCGGCAACTGGCCCGACGCGGTGTATCACTCGAGCGACGACGCGCCGGCGAATCAGGATCCGACGCAGATGAAGCGCGCGGCGTTTCTGATGATCGCGGTGGGCAGCGTGTTCACCAACTCAGGCCCGGGCGACACCATGGCAGTGGCGGGCGTGGCGCTGAGCTACGCGCAGCAGCGCATTGCGGCGGATGTACGCGACGCGATGGCGTTTGTGAACAACAGCGCGGCGGTGGACCTGAACGAGAACTACAAAGAAGCGCTGAATCTGGTGAAGTGGGCGTACTGGCGCGAGAAGGTCGACGTGCGCTCGGCCGGATCGCTGGCGATCGGGGACAAAGCCGCGATTGCTGACGTGAATGCGCTTGCCGACACGCTGAGCGTCGGCGAGACGGCCGATACCGCGCGCGTGAAGCTCGCGTACAAGAGCGCGGCGACTCGGCTGAAGGTGGCCTACACGGACGTGCCGGCGCTGTCGGCGGCCGAGGAGGCGGCCGCGAAGTTGATTCCGGTGAAGAAGCCGGTTGATCCGAATGCGCCGGCCCCTTCGGCAGGCTCAGGGCAAGCGGGCCGCGGCGGTGGAGCCGGTGGTGGTGGCGGTCAGGCGGGTGCTCCTGCCCCGGGCGCGCCCCCTGCGCCGCCGACGCTGACGGGCTACTACACGCAGGAAGCGAACAACTTCGCCGACGGCGTGCGATCGATCCTCGACGTGCGCAACGCGATCGCCGCGGAGTTCGGTCCCGTGCCGGTCGAGAATGTCGTGAACTACTTCCGCAATCTCGAGCGGCAGGGAACCTGGACGATCAAGTAGCTATTTGAGGGCGACCTTCAGCTCGTCGGGCGCGGTGTCTCCAGGCTGGAGCGCCGCGGAGTGACGACTTTCATGAATCCCCCAAGGCCATGAAGGATGGCCCAACGTACGATAATCTCGGCGAATGAAACTGGTCGTTCTTGGAGCCACGCTCGCCCTCGCCTGCACCGCGCTCATCGCGCAACAGAACAACAACCTTGGCTACACCGACACACCGATGCAGCCCAACGGGAAGTGGCACATCCACGATCCCGCGCGGCCGCAGCCGACGGTCGTGGCGCCCGGCGGTGCCGAGGCGCTGATGATGCCGGCGCCGGCGGACGCCACGGTGTTGCTGGCCGGTGGCAGCGACACGAGCGCGTGGTCGATGACGGACGGCAAGCCGGCCACGTGGGAGATGAAGGCCGGCGTGATCTCGAGCGGCAAGGGCATCCTGCGCACCAAGGCGGACTTTGCCGACGTGCAACTGCACGTGGAGTTCGCGACACCGACCGTGGTGCAGGGTGAGAGTCAGGGCCGCGGCAACAGCGGCGTCTACCTCATGGGCGCGTTTGAAATTCAGGTGCTCGACAGCTGGCAGAACCCCACCTACGCCGACGGCAGCGCGTCGGCGATGTACGGCCAGTTTCCGCCGCTCGTGAATGCCTCGCGCAAGCCGGGCTTGTGGCAGTCGTACGACATCATCTTCACGGCGCCGCGTTTCAAAGAGAACGGCGATCTCGACAAGCCCGCGGTCGCGACCGTGTTGCACAACGGCGTCCTCGTGCACAACGCGACGGCATTCTACGGGCCCACGCAGCACAAGCGCATCGACCCGTATTCGCCCAAGCTCACGCGCGGTCCGATCTTCCTGCAGGATCACGGCAACCCGGTGCGGTTCCGCAACATTTGGGTGAGAGAAATTCGAGACGATCAATAAGGACGTGCCGTGATGGGCAAGCAGATTATCCACACCGACAAGGCGCCGCAGTCGCTCGCCGGGTACAGTCAGGCCGTCAAGTCGAACGGGTTCATCTTCGTCTCGGGACAAGGCCCGTTCGATGCCACCGGTCACATCGCCGGCGACACGATTCAGGCACAGACGCGGCAGTGCCTGAAGAACATCCAGGCGATCCTCGAGGCCGGCGGCAGCTCGATGGACCAGATTGTGAGCGCCACGTTCATCCTCGCTGAAGAGACGGACTTTGTCGGCATGAACGAAGAGTGGCACCACTGGTTCACGGTGGATCCTCCTGCGCGACAAGGCGCGAAGCTCCCGATTCGACCCAAGGGCATGCGCATTTCGATCGCTGCGATTGCCGAGGTCGGCTAGGTGCACCACATTCTCGGCACGATAGGCGCCACGCCGCTCGTCGAACTGCGTCGTCTCGTCCCGCGCGGCAGCGCGCGCATCGTTCTGAAGATGGAGTCGCAGAACCCCACGGGCAGCATGAAGGACCGCATGGCGCTCGCAATGATCGAGCGCGCCGAGGCGGACGGACGACTCACGCCGGGTCGTGAGGTCGTGGAGTTCACCGGCGGCAGCACGGGCACGTCGCTCGCGTTCGTGTGCGCCGCCAAGGGATACCCGCTGCAGATCGTCACGTCGGACGCGTTCAGCATCGAGAAGCGCAATCACATCAAAGCCCTCGGCGCCACGTTGACCATCGAGCCCAGTGTGAACGGCACCATCACGCCCGATCTGTTCGTGCGGATGCGCGCGGCCACCGAGCGGATCGTGGCAGAGCGGGGCGCGTACTGGACGCAACAGTTCGAGAATCGGGATCAGGCGACCGGCTACTACGCGATGGCCGATGAAGCGTGGAGTCAGGCACAGGGAAGGATTGATGCGTTCGTCCAGGCCGTCGGCACGTGCGGATCGCTTCGCGGTACGGCGACGCGGTTGCGCGAACTCGCGCCAGCGGTGCAGGTGTTCGCGGTTGAGCCGGCGACCTCCGCCGTGCTGTCGGGCGGTCAGCCGGGTGCGCATCGCATCGAGGGCACAGGTACGGGGCGCGTGGTGCCGATGTGGGATCCCGCGCTCGTTGCCGGCATCGAGCCTGTGTCGACAGAAGACGCGGAGGCCATGGCGCGTCGCTTGGCGCGCGAAGAGGCGATCTTCGCAGGTACCTCCACCGGCGCTAATCTTGTGGCCGCATTGCGGGTGGCCGCGCGGCTCGGCGAGGGCGCCACGGTGCTCGCGATCGCCTGCGATACGGGCCTGAAGTACGTGAGCACGGAGCTCTATCGGTGAAGTCCGTCGCGCGTCCGGAACTGGTCCACCGCATCTACGAACGCCTATGCCTCGGAGGCACGCTCGCGATCTTCTTCGTCATCATCCCGGCCAACACTCTGCAGCGCATGCCGTGGCTGCTGCAGGCGCTGGCGGGGGCCTTCGGGTTGATCAGTCTTGCGTTGTACTGGATGGCCCGACGCGGCCGGCGCTATCCGCTGGGTTTTCTCGCCGGCATGGTCGCCACCATGTCGTTCATGTGGTTCCCCAACGCCGGCTCCGTCGGCAGCATTGCCTTCTTTTTCCTGCCCGCCGTAACGTACGCCGCCATCTTCTTCCGCGGTCGCATGCGCGTGGGTGTGGTGCTGGCCGTCGCGCTCGACGCGCTCGGCCTGATGGTCCTCGAGCACTTGTGGCCCGATCTGGTCATTCCGTTTGTGAGCGTCGCGGCGATGCGCGTGGACCTGGCCGTTGGTTTGGCCACCAGCGCGCTCCTGATGGTGATCATGCTGTGGGTGGTCACCGACGCCTACGATCTCGAACAGGAGAGCCGGGAGGCCACGCTGCGAGATCTCGAAGACGCACGCGAGGAGTTTGCGCGCCTCTTCCAGATGAATCCCGAAGCCGTGTACCTGCTGGACCCCGCGTCGCCGGCCCTGATTGACGTCAATCACGGATTCGAGCGGCTCACCGGCTGGAACAAGCCGGAGGCCGTCGGCCGGGCGCCCACGGACCTTCAGTTGTGGGTGCATCTCGCCGAGCGCGACCAGCTCTACGAGGAACTCGAACGCCAGGGTTATCTGCAGAGCTTTCTCTCGCGGTTTCGGCGCCGCGACCGCAGCGAATTCTGGGGATCGACGTCCGCCAGTTGGGTCGAGATGTCGGGCCGGCGACTCCTGCTCATCACCACACGTGACGTCACCACGAACATCGACGCGCAGCGCCGCGACGCCGAGTCGCGAGCGTTGCTGCTGGCGCTGATCAACAGCACCAGCGACGGCGTATGGCAGGTGGAGCCGACGCGCTTTGCGTTCACCGCGGTGAATGCCGCGTTCACCGAGCGGTTCCGCGCTGAATGGGGCGTCGAACCGTTACTCGGTCGCACGCTCGAGGAACTCGCGTCCCCCGAGGTCGCCGCGATGTGGCGCGGGTTCTACACGCGCGCGCTCAACGACGGCGCGTTCTCCACGGAATATACGTTCGACGCCGGGCGGCGCACGTCGCTGGTGTCGCTGAGTCCGGTCAGCGACGGCGGAAGCGTGTTCGGCGTCTCGGTGTTCAGCCGCGACATCACGCAACTCAAGCGCGCCGCCGCCGAGCGCGTGGCCATTGAGCAGCAGTTGCTGCAGTCGCAGAAGATGGAGAGCCTCGGCAGCTTGGCCGGTGGCGTCGCGCACGACTTCAACAACATGCTGGCGGCGATCATGGGGAACGCTGAACTGCTCCTGACCGACGAGGGCACCGCGGATCGCCGGGGGTCGCTGCAGGCCATCATGCGTGCGGCGTCGCGTTCGCGCGAGTTGACCGGCAAGCTCCTGGCCTTCGGCCGACGCGGGAAGAACGTCGTGCAGTCGGTCGACCTCGCGAGCATCGTCCGTGACTCGATCGCGATTCTCGGGCCGTCGCTCCGAGCGGACATCACCGTCACCGTCGACATGCCGGGCGCCTGGCTGGTTGACGGTGATCCGTCGCAGATGAGTCAGGTCATCGTCAATCTCTGCATCAATGCGAACGAGGCGATGGCGGACGGCGGCCGACTCGAGATCGAGGCCACGCGCGTAATGCTCGACGATCGCGCGGCCCAGCAGGTCGGTGTACCGCCAGGCGCGTACGTGGCATTGCGCGTCACCGACTCGGGAATCGGCATGGACGACGATGTGCGTGTGCGCATCTTTGAGCCGTTTTTCACGACCAAGATTGGCGGGCAGGTCCGCGGCACTGGTCTGGGACTGTCAACGGTGTACGGCATCGTCCAGTCGCACAACGGCAATATCACCGTGGAATCAACGCTCGGCGCGGGCTCGTCCTTTGTCGTGTACCTGCCGACGGGCACGCTGGTGCCGGAACCGACGGCGCCGCCAGCGCCGCCGCGGACGACGCCGGTCGTCGCCGCAGGGCGGGGCCTCATCCTCGTGGCTGAAGACGAAGACATGGTGCGGCAGTTGCTGGTGACCGCCGTCGAAGGTCTGGGATATCGCACGATCGCTGCGGTGGATGGTGAGGATGCGGTCCGAGTGTTCGCCGCGCATCGCGAGACCATCACGGGCGTGCTGCTGGATCTGAAGATGCCGCGCAAAGGCGGCGCTGCGGCGTTCGCCGAGATTCGCAGTCTCGCACCGACGATGCCGGTGCTGATCTGCTCGGGCTATGGCGACAACGAGGAGGCGCAGCGGTTGATCACACTCGGCGCCAAAGGTCTGCTGTCCAAACCGTTCACCCTGGCGGATCTGGCAACACACCTCGCGAAGTTGGCATCGCGGTAGAGTGCCGGCATGACACGGGACTACCGTCGTGCCAACAGGCAGCTCCGTGTCGTGGAGCTGCGACACGCCGATCGTACGCGCGGTCATGCGTAGAGTCCCAGCGAGACGCGCCCCGGTGTAGCGACCGAGTCGGTGATCGTCAGCCGCGCGTGGCGGATCGTTGTCGGCGTGAAGCGATCAAGCTTGCGATAGCCGATCGTCGTGCCCTTCGACAGCAACTGCCACGTCTCGCCATCGAGTGAGCCTTCGAGACGGTAACCGGCGACGGCCTGGCCGGTGGCGATGTCTTCCCGGAGATCCGCGACCGAAGCGGTCACGGCCTCTTTCAAGGTGCCGGTTCCGCCCAGGTTCAAGCGGAACATGGCATCGAGCTTCGCTCGCATCGCCGTGAGACGTTCGACGTCAACGTCGTGGAGCAGTCCCTCTTTTGTCGGCGGCACGTTCAGCAGCAGCTTCGAGTTGCGGCCCACTGACGTGAAGTACAGGTTCACGAGGTTGTCCACCGACCGCACCTTCGCATCGTCGGTCTGGTGATAGAACCAGCCGGGCCGGATCGACACGTCAGTTTCGCCCGGGCGCCACACGCTGCCATTCGGATCGCCTTCACGCAGCATCTTCATGACCGCGGGCCCGCTCACGCCAGGCACGGGCACGACCGCGGGATCGACGGTGGACCAGTTCGTCTCGCCGGCCACGCCGTTCTCGTTGCCAATCCAACGCACGTCCGGGCCCGCGTCCGAGAACATCACGGCCTCGGGCTGCAGCTTGCGCACGAGCGCCCACGTGTTCGGCCAGTCGTAGGTTTGCTTCTTGCCGTTCGGTCCTTCGCCGTTGGCGCCGTCGAACCACACTTCGTCGATGCGGCCGTACTGCGTGAGCAACTCCGTGAGCTGGGTCCAATAGAACTCGTTGTACTTCGGGCTGTCGCCGTACACGCTCGCGTTGCGGTCCCACGGCGAGAGATACAGGCCGGCTTTGAGGTTGAACTCCCGGCAGGCATCGACGAACTCTCGAACCACGTCGCCCTTGCCGCCCCGAAACGGGCTCGACGCCACCGAATGCGTCGTCGTCTTCGTCGGCCAGAGGCAGAAGCCGTCGTGGTGTTTCGCCGTGAGGATCATCGCCTTCGCGCCGGCGGCCTTTGCCGTGCGCGCCCACTGGCGCGCGTCGAGCTTCGTCGGATTGAAGATGGCCGGATCTTCCTTGCCGTCGCCCCATTCGCGGTCCGTAAAGGTGTTCACGCCGAAGTGCAGGAAGAGGGCGATCTCGTCCTTCTGCCACTCGAGCTGCGCGCGGGTCGGGAGTGGTCGATTCTGGGCACCCAGCCGAACGAGGCGTGACAGAGTCAAACTGCCGGTGGCAGCAACCATGAACGAACGGCGTGTGAGCACGCGAAGAATGTAGCGCAGGAGAGAGCATGGAAGCGTTTCTAAAAGATCTGCGGCAGTCGTTCAGGATTCTGCGGGTGAACCCGGCTTTTACGCTTGCGGCGATTGCGGCGCTCACGCTCGGCATCGGCGCCAATACGGCGATCTTCTCGATCGTGAATGCCGTGATGCTCCGGCCCGTGGCTGTTCCCGATGCCGATCGCCTGGTGATCTTCCAGAACACGTCGCCGGAAGGGCCGAGCAGCCAGGCCTCGCCGGCGAAGTTTCTGCATTATCGCGCTCAGGCCGACGTCGTCACCGACGTGGCCGCCTTTCGCACGGGCGTCGTGAACTACTCTGCCGGCAGTGCACCTGAGCAATTGCGCATGGGGCAGGTGTCGGCGGACTTCTTCACGTTGTTTGGCGCCGAGACCTCGGTCGGGCGCACGTTCAATGCCCAGGAAGACCGGCCGGGCGGCGAGAAGGTGGTCGTGCTCGGCCAGCGCCTGTGGATTGAGCGGTTCAGCCGCGACCCCAACATCATCGGTCGAACGATTCTGCTCAGCAACGATCCGTACGTCGTCGTGGGCGTCCTCGCCGACTTTTCGTTTCGTGACTTTGGTCCGCAGCCGGACGTCTGGATGCCGTTTCAGATCGATCCGAACTCCACGGATCAGGGGCACTACTTTCAGACCGCCGGTCGGCTCAAACCCGGTGTGACGCTTCAGCAGGCGCGCGCGAAGCTGGCCACGTCAGCGACCTTCTTTGGCCAGAGGTTCCCCAACACACTCGAGCCCAATCAGAGCTTCAGCGCATCGCCCATTCGCGACGTGCTCGTGCAGAACGTGCGGTCGTCGCTGCTGGTGCTGACCGGCGCAGTGACGTTCGTGCTGCTCATCGCGTGCGCGAACGTGGCCAACCTGCTGCTCGCTCGCGCGGCGGGCCGGTCGCGCGAAATCGCGATCCGCGCCGCCATCGGCGGTTCCCGCGGACGCATCATTCGGCAATTGCTCACGGAGAGCGTGGTCTTGTCTTCTGTCGGCGGCGTGCTAGGCCTCGGCTTCGGTCTCGTAGGCATGCGCGCGTTGCTCACGATCAACACCGCCGGGTTGCCGCGCATCGGCGAAGCCGGCGCCAATGTCGGCGTGGATTGGCGCGTGGCGGTGTTTGCCATCGGCCTCTCGCTCGTCACCGGCATTGTCTTCGGTTTGATTCCGGCGCTGCAGGGCTCGCGCACGGATCTGTCCACATCGCTCAAGGAAAGCGCCGGTCGATCGGGCACGGGCACGCGCCAGAACTGGACGCGCGCGCTGCTGGTCATTACCGAGGTGGCGCTGGCCGTGATCCTGCTCGTGGGTTCCTCGCTCCTGATTCGGACTGCGGTGAAACTCGCGAACGTGAAGCCAGGGTTCGATGTCTCGAACGTGCTCACGATGCGGATGTCGCTGACCGGGCCCCAGTTTGCGACCGCCATGGGTGTCGACCAGCTCGTGCGCAACGGCGCCGAGCGGCTGAAAACCGTGCCGGGTGTGGAGCTGGCGAGCGCCACGTGCTGCGTGCCGCTCGAGGGCGGCTACGGGCTGCCGTTCCGCATCATGGGCCGTCCGCTCGACGACGGGCCGTTCCATGGGGGCGGGGGCTGGACCACCGTGGCGCCGGGGTACTTCGAGGTGTTCAAGATCCCTGTGGTGCGCGGCCGGACATTCACTGAGCGGGATCTGGCCGGGTCGCAGCCGGTGGTGGTGATCAACGAAGCGATGGCGCGTCAGTTCTGGCCCAAGGCGGATCCGCTCGCCGATCGGCTCCTGATCGGCAAGGGCGTGATGCGCGAGTTCGCCGATGAGCAGGAACGGCAAGTCATCGGCATCGTCGGCGACACCCACGCGGGCGGCCTTGACTCGGAGCCGCAGCCCGAGATGTTCATTCCCCAGGCGCAGGTGCCCGACGCGGCCAACGCCCTCAACGTCAGCCTCTCGCCGCTCGCCTGGGTTGTGCGGACCCGCGTCGATCCCGGCACGGTGAGCAACGCCATTCAGGAGCAGTTGAGGCAGGTCACTGGGCTGCCGGTCGCCAACGCGCGCACGATGATGGACGTGGTCGAGCGATCGACGTCGCGGTCGCGCTTCAACATGTGGCTCATGACGGTGTTCGGCGCGTCGGCGCTGCTGTTGGCGGCGATCGGCATCTACGGGTTGATGGCGTACTCGGTCGCGCAACGGACCCAGGAGATCGGCATCCGACTCGCGCTCGGCGCTCAGGCGTCGGACGTGCGCACCATGATCGTCCTGCACGGCATGAAGCTGTCGTTGATCGGCGTGGTTGTTGGCCTCGCAGCGTCGTTCGCGCTCGCGAAGTACATCGCGTCGTTCCTCTTCGAGGTGCAGAAGTGGGATCCGCTGGTATTCACGGCCGTGCCGTTGACGCTGCTGGCGGTGGCTTGGATTGCCGCGTGGTTACCGGCGGTTCGCGCGAGCCACGTGGATCCGCTGGCGGCGTTGAGAGATTCGTAGAGCAAGATCAAGGGCTTTCACCATGGAGATACATGGAGGACCATGGAGAAGTTCCTCTTGCACACCTGATGGGCCTGGCGGCCCGGCTACGCCGGGCTAACGAGGAGCAAGGCAGAGCGAGAACGAGAGAGCCCGGGGATCGAGGGGCTTTCTCGTTCTCGCTCTGCCTTGCTCCTCGTGCCGCCGAAGGCGGCCGCCAGGCCTCGCGTCAGCAGGGCACTCTGATTTTCGCGTCCTTCACGAACTTCACGGTGATGGCTCTTGATCTTCTCCATGGCCCTCCATGGCGCTCCATGGTGAATCGCTCTTGATCTTGAATGTGTAAGATCAGCAAGTGACCAACCCTGTGATTGTGATTACCGGCGCTAGCGGCGGCATTGGCGAGGCCTTCGCGCGACTCGCGGCGTCAGAGGGCGCGCTCGTGGCACTTGTGGCGCGACGCGGCGACGTGCTGCACGCTGTCGCCGCCGAGTGTGGGGCCAACGCGCTGCCGATTGTCGCCGACGTGACCCGGCGTGCCGAGGTGGAGCGCGTCGTTGCCGAGACGATCGCGCGATTCGGACACATCGATGTCTGGATCAACAACGTCGGCCAGGGCATCAGTCGCAATCCGAGCGAACTCACCGACGAAGACATCGACGTGGTCATGCAAGTGAACGTGAAGTCTGCGCTCTACGGCATGCAGGCGGTGCTGCCGCATTTCAAAGCGCGCGGCGCCGGGCACGTGATCAACGTCTCGTCGATGCTCGGCCGCACACCGTTCGCGGTGATCCGCTCGGCCTACTGCGGCGCCAAGCACTTTCTCAACGCGCTCACCGCGACGTTTCGCGCCGAAGTGCAGGCCACCCATCCCGGTATCCAGTTCTCGCTCGTGTCTCCGGGTGTGGTGCGTACCGACTTCGGCCTCAACGCGCTCCACGGCGGCCCGGATTCGCGATCGTTCCCCATGTCGCAGAGCGCCGAGGAAGTGGCCGTCGTCATGTGGCAGGTCGTCCGGAACCGTAAGCCAGACGTCTACACGCGCCAGGGCGCCAAGGATCAGGTGCTGGGATATCTGGCCGCATTGGCCGAAGACCCGCGCACCTGACCGCACCTGCCCGCACCCGTTCGCACCTGCCCGCACTGTAGAATCTGTATTCATGTCTCTGAACTTCCAAGCCACACGGTTCCAGTGCACCTGGCCGTGGGACATGCTCGTGATGCTCTGCGACGGCCGCATTGTCTGCGGTTGCGCGGACCCGCTCGCCAAGCGCGTGCTCGGCGATGCGCGGACGACGACGATCGAGGGCATCTGGCGCGGCGAGAAGATGACAGGGCTGCGCGATGAGATGAACCACGCGGGCTCCGAGTTCTGCGGCGATTGTCCGCTGAAACTGCCGCTCGAGCCCGGCCAAGAGCCGACGGTGCGATCGCTCGAGGTCGGACGTCATCCCGGGCGGATGTTCATCGAGTGCACGGCCGCGTGCAATATCTCCTGCAGTCAAGCCATCTGCGCGCCGGAGACCGGCATCACGAAGACGCGTCAGGCCGGGATGCTCGACTTCGACGTGTTCAAGAGGGTCATCGACGAAGTCGGGCCGTCGCTCGGCCGCATCGACTTCTTCAACTACGGCGAGGCGTTCCTGCACAAGCGCGCGGTGGAGATGTGCGAGTACATCAAAGCGAACCATCCGCACATCTACCTCTACACCAGCACGAACGGCGGCGCCTTCAATGAGGAGCAGGCGCGTCGCCTCGTGCACTCGGGCATCGACGAAGTGACGTTCTCCGTCGACGGTGCTCGCGCCGAGAGCTACGTGCAGTACCGGCAGCGCGGCAAGTTCGACGTGGCGATGCGCAACATGCGCGCGATGGCGGACGAGAAGCGCAAGTCCGGCCGCGATCTGCCGCAGATCAACTGGCGCTACATCCTCTTCAAGTGGAACGACAGCGACGAAGAGATGGCGCTCGCGCGCACGCTCGCCGTCGAGGTCGGCGTGGACCGCCTCTGCTGGGAGATCACCGATCATCCGGAGGATTCGTATTCGCGACGCTTCATGCGGGGCACGCCGGACTTCGAGGCCATCCGCCGCGAGACGTGGGATGACAGCAACCTCGGCAACGCGATCCCCGGCGCCACGCCGCGCGCCGAGATCAGCGTGCGCACCGCTCCGGCGTTTCTGAAGTTCCTCATCGGCGATGGCGTGCGGGCGAAGGCCGGAAGACCGACCACGATCAAGACGCGCGTGAGGAATCATTCGACGCGCCCGTTTGTCGCCGACGCCACGTACGGTCGACGCCTGGTGCGCCTCGGCGCCCAGCTCTGCAAGGAAGACGGCGCGCTGATCAACCTCGATTTCGCCCGCTCGCGACTGCCTGGGCCGATCGGCCCCGGCCAGACCGCCGACATCGAAATTGAACTGCCGCCGATTGCCACACCCGGACGCTACACGCTGAAGTTCGATCTGGTCAGCGAAGGCGTGGAGTGGTTCGAGAAGTGCGGGTCGCCGACAACGATCACGCCTTTGGTGGTGTCCTGATAGACGTCTGCGGCGCGGACCAAACGCCTGGTTCCATTTCTCTACGAGCGGCATACAATACGCCCCTGTTTCAACTCTTTCGAGGTGGTCCCATGAAGCGTGTTGTGTGCGCTGCTGCGTTGGTGTTTGTTGCCGGGTCGTTTGTGTTCGCTCAGAATCCGCCGCCGTCGGGCCAGGCGGCCGCGCCCGCGGCTGGTCAAGGTGGTGGCCGACAGGGTGGACGCGGTCCCGCGCTGCCGCCGATCGATCCGCCGAAGGAATGGCTGTCGCCCAGTCGCCCGAAGGAGCTGATCGACTTCAGCATGATGACGTGGCCCGAGGTGTACGACGCCATTCATCATCAGGGCAAGACCGTTGCGCTGTATTACGCGGGCGGCAACGAGCATCGCGGACCGCAGAACGTCAACGGTGGCCACACGCTGATGGGCCACGCGAAGGTCATGGAAATTGCGCGTCGCCTGGGCAATGCGATTGTGCTGCCCGTGATGCCTTACAGCAGCAATAACGCCAGCAATCAGCAGACCGGCACGCTCGGGCTCAACGCGGAAATCGAGGCGGCGCTCACCGAGCGCATCGTGGAACAGGCGATTGCGACGGGTTTTACGACCGTCATCCTCCTCAACGACCATGGCGGCAGCGTCAGGCCGATGACCGACGTCGCCAAGAAACTCGAAGAGAAGTACCGCGCGCCCGAACTGGCCGACAAGAAAATCCATGTCTTCTACGCGGACCAGATCTACCAGACGGCGCAGGACAACTTCGACAAGATGCTCGCGGCGCGCGGCCTGCCGGTGAGCTCACACGCGGGCATTCCGGACACGTCGGAGATGATGTACGCAGGCAAGGGCAAGGACTGGGTGCGCACGGATCTGCTGAAGTACGCCGTGACGATGGGACCGGGCTACGTGCCGGCACCGCCGGCGCCGCGCGGTCAGGGTGCGGGAGCGGCCGGGGGCGCGCAGGGCGGTGGTGGCAGAGCCGCTGTCGATCCCAACGCGCCGCGCATCGTCGCCAGCGGTGTCACCGGTGACGGCCGCCCGTCGAGCGAGGCGATCGGCAAGGAAGCCTTTGAGAACAAGGTGAGCCTGGCGGTCGCGCAGATCAAGGCGTGGATGGAGACGATCAAGTAAGGACGCTGTAGTCCAGCGTCCAGAGTCCTGGGTCCAGGGTCCGTCCAGGGTTCGCGGGTTCAGAGTCCGTGCACGCAGCCTCAGAACTCTGGACCCTCGAACTCCGGACGGACCCTGGACCCTCGAACTCCGGACGGACTCTGGACTTTGGACCCTGGACTCTGGACTACTGTGTCTTTCGCGCCGCGAATCGAGGTCCCAGGACGAGCGCGATACCGAAGCAACTCAGCGCGATGAAGAGCGTTGACGGACTCGAGTGTCTGAAGTCGTCGAGCACGAGGCGGATGCCGCCGATGATCAGCACGGGGTAGACCAGTCGTGTGAAGGCCTTGGCATTCGGCACGTGGGACATCAGGCCGAGGCCGACGACCGCGATCGAGAGCAGCACCGTGCGGAGCGAGGCGAGAACGCCGGCGTCAGCCTCGGCGCCCGCAATGAGCGGTCCGATCAGCATCAACACCGCCCCGCCCAGTCCGAGCACGAAGGCACCGGCCGTGATGATGCGGCCGACGATGGCGAGGATATCGCCGAGTTCGCCCTTGCGGCTGAACCGAATCCTCGTGCATGCACCCGTGGCGGCCAACGCCACCCATCCCGCCAGCGTCATCGTCGGCCACGGCGACGGCGTCACCGTCCAGACGGTGAGCGAGGCGGTGAGCACCCCGGACGCGGCGAGCGCGGTCATGACGTAGGCCGCGCCGTGCAGGGACGCGTAGCCCGCGAGCCGCTCCTGGCCGTAGGCGATTGTCAGAATCGCGAGCGTCACCGATGCGAGTGCCAGCGCCGGTCCGTCAAACAGCAGCGCGAGTGAGGTGGTGGCCGCCATCAATCCGAACGCGGCGAAGGCGTGGTAGCTCGCGGCCAGATGCGGCCGGTCGGCCAGCCGGAAGAACGCCGCCATGTAGGCGCCGGAGGCGAGAATCGCCGCGATTGCGCCGATCATGGTGAGGCCGGCCACACTGCCGCGCGCGAGCAGCACCGCGCCACCCACGCCGATGACAAATCCACTGAGCGCCTGCATCACGTCGAAGATGCGTGCGTTGCGACTGAACATCACCATGCGCACGGCCAGCGAGCCCTGCATCGACATGAGCAGGCATCCCTGCGCCAGGAGTGCCATCGTCACGGTTTCGCCCGGCGGTGTGGCCAGTGCCCGCGCGGTGACGGCCATGACGGCCAGTCCCGCCGCGATCGCGTTCGGCCACCGCAGCCACGCGTGGCCGGGCCGGTCGGAGAGCCAGTAGGTGGCGGTGCTCAGCGCAATGAGCAACAGCGCGAAGGAGCCGTAGTGCGCGGCCGAGTAGGCCGTGACCAGCGCCGTTGCCATCGTGCCGAATCCGGCGATACCGGCGACCGCATCGAGTTGGCCGCGGCCGGCGACGACGAACGCCGCGGTGGCGCCGAGTCCGAGAAAGAGCGCGGCCCATCCCGGGCTGAGGAGGCCGAAGCGTGACGTGGCTTCCCACACGATCGGGAGGCCGACGAGCACGCCGGTGACGCCGTGAAACTGCGCGCTGAGTGTGTGGGTGCGGGCCGCGCGATACGCGGCGACAAGGAACAGGAAGGAGTATGCGAGGCCGATAATGACGCCTGCCGTTCCCGGCAGGCGTCCCGTCTCGGTTAGTGCCCGTAGTAAGTAGGCACCACCAAACACAATGCAAGTGCGCCCAAGCAATGTAGCGAGACCGGTGAGGTCCGACGTGCCGCGGGTGGAATCCGCGTGTCTCGCTGGTAGGAACACTGTGTCCGATGGTACCGGTGGAGCGGTGTCGGCGTAATCGGCGGTTGTGACCGCTGCGCGCTGGCCGTCCTCCAACGCGCGCAAACGTCTTACGACGTCTGCGAGACTGTCTTCAAGTTGTGTGAGTCGATCGTTAAACTCCTGTGGTTGAGCCATGGCGGATTTCTCCTGCATGGGACGAATCGTGTTCCCAGGGCGGGAGGATCTTGACCAACGCCCAGAGAATGAACAACGGTGCAACCAGGAAGATCAGTGCCGGCAAGAGGCCCTCTCGGGTCGCGAATGCCATCTTGTAGGTCGTGTATCCGAGGAAGCTCTTCGAGAACAACTGGCCCCCGATGACGACGTTCCAGCGCATCGCGAAGATGCCCACCATGATGAGCACGCCGCACACGGTGTAGATCCGTTTGCGGGTGTCCGCGCTCCACCGCCACAACTGCACGCTGGCCAGGAGCGCCAGCGGCACGAGCGTGCCGATGATGATCTGGATCACGATCTGCGACACGAACAGCTTCGTCTTCACCATGAAGTCGAGCGCCATGAGCGACTCGTCCGCCACGTAGAGGCGGTGAATCAAGTCGAGCATTTCCAGCGTGAAGTCCACGATGAATGCGTAGTAGAGGTACTTCGCAATCGTGTCCACGCACAGCATGTCGATCGCCACCTTGCGCAGCTTGCAGGTGGCCATGTAGATCAGCATCACGGCCGCGATGCCCGACACGATCGCCGAGAAGAGGAACACGATCGGCATGAGCGGCGTGGACCACCACGGGTTCGCCTTGATGGACCCGAAGATGAAGCCGACGTATCCGTGCAGCATGAAGGCGGATGGGATGCCGATCACCGTCAGTGTTCGACCGATCTTGTCGTCGAGCTTCAGCGCCTCCGGGGAGATGTTGTCGGACCACAAGGTGAGCGCACCGTAGAACTGCTTCTTGAGCCCCGTGCTGGCGCGCCACGTCAGGACCAGTTCCTTGCGATAGTCGAACCAGATTTCCAGGACGAGCACGGCCATCAGGTACCAGAGGTACACGAAGCCGAACATGGCCATGGCCGACTCTTTGTGCGGTGTGACGTACATCTCCCACGAGCGCTCCGGATGGCCCAGATGCATCTGTAAGGGGAGCGGTGCCACGATCAGAAACGCGAGGGCGGTGAGGAGCGCCAGCCGGTAGGTGGGCTTGACGGCTTCAACGTTGAAGACGCGCTCGAGTGACGCCAGGATGAAGGCGCCGGCCACGAGTCCGGTGAGGTACGGGTAGAGCACGATCAGGACGCTCCACTGGAGCTCCAGTTCGTTGGGATACATGAATCCTTGGACGCCGTGCATCTGTCGCTCCTACCTGACCGCGCCGTCGAGGCCGTTGTAATAGGCCTTGGAGCCGGTGGCCATTTGGGGTTTGAGCACGTTCACTTTGTGCGTCCGCATGAATTCGTGAAAGGGATCCTTCGGATCCTTCAGGTCCACGAGCTGACGCGCGGCTGTTGGGCACGTCTCGCAGCACGCCGTCGTGAGGCCCTTCGTAATCCGGTGGTAGCAGAGTGTGCACTTGTCGACGGTCTCGGTGCGGGGATCAATGTAGCGGCAGCCGTACGGGCAGGCCTGCACGCAGTAGCGGCAGCCGAGGCAACGCGACTTGTCCACGAGCACCACGCCATCGGGGCTTTCGAAGGTGGCGCCGACCGGGCACACCTGCACGCATGGCGAATGCGCACAGTGATTGCAGATCTTCGGCACAAAGAACACTTTGGCGCCGTCGCCATACTGCTTGAGGTCCACGAAGCCGTCGTAGCCGCCGTTGGGGGATTCAACGATGGGCTTCTCGGGCTCGTCGGGCATCACAACGTAGCGCTCGACCCACGTGCGGAAGGCCGCGTCGGTCATCGGCACGTCGTTCTCGGCTTTGCAGGCGCGCACGCAGTTGCCGCAGCCGATGCATTTTTCGATATCGATGATCATGCCCCACCAGTGATCGCTGGCGCGGTAGTTGGGCGCCTGTTCCGGCGCACCCTCGACGACGAAGTCCCAAGCGAGCGTGGCGGCGCCCGTCAGCAGAATCCAGGTGCCGCTCTCTTTCAGAAACTCGCGGCGATCGGTTGACGTTTCGGCAGACATGTCGAATGGCTCCTACTGCTGGATCTTGGGGGAATGCGGTTTGTGGCAATCCGTGCAGAGCGCGTCGCCGGAATGTTCCTTGAAGTCCAGTTGCGGCTGCGACTTCGGGCGGCCATCCATCTTTGCGTGGCAGGCGGTGCAGACCGTCTTCAGGTCCGGCTTCCCCGGCTTCATGACGTCGCCGCTCGAGTGCGTCGCCAGCGGACCGTGGCACGATTCGCAGTTCACATTCTCGTGTCTGGTGCCCTTGCGCAGATCCGTGATCTCCGTGTGGCACTCGGCGCAGGAGGCGTGACCCGCATAAACGACCGGGCGGGCCATGGCGTCATCCAGTGCGCCGGCGCGGTAGTAGCCGTAGACCCCGAAATCGGCGGGGACCAGGATCCACCGCACCACGAGGAAGATCGCGATGCCCATTCCAAACAGGCCGGCCATACGCAGAACATGCTCGTAGTTGCGAATACCTCGGGACATCAGGTCCTTTCTAGTCAGGCGAATAGCCGGTTGAATAGCAAGATGTGGGCCAAAACCCTGCAGGGGGAAGAAGGCCGGCCCGGCAGGCAAAGTGGGGGTTTTTCGCCCGATCGGTGCGGGAGAGTCCTCAGCCGGTACTGGCCCCCTGTTGCCAGGCAGGCGCGGCGCCGATACAAGGAACGGCCCTTGCAGACCCCCTGTCAAATGAAGCTGATCGGACTCTTCGCGACGATTCTTGTGATTTCCGCCTGTGGCGTGGTGACGAATCCGACTACGCCGTCCGACCCCGCGTCGACCAACGCGATGGTCTATGCCGCCGTGGGCGCCAGCGACGCCAACGGTGTTGGCAGCTCAGCGCCCTGCCTGCCCTATGTGAGCTGCCCGGATGGCAAGGGCTACGTCCAGGTGATCGCGCGCCGTTATACCGCTGCCGGGAAGACCGTGACCCTCCAGAACCTCGGTGTGCCAGGGGCCGCCCTCAGCAAGACTTTCCAGGACATCGGCAACCAGGTCAACCGCGGCATCGCCATCAACTTCCTGAGCGACGAGATGCCGTTCATCCGAACGGATGCCACGCTGGTCACGGTCTTTGCCGGGGGCAACGACGCGAATGCGGTGGCCTCGGCGGCCAAGGCGGGCCTGGGCGGGGCCGACCCGACCCACTGGATCAACGCGCAGATCGCGGCGTTCGGCCGGGATATGACGGCGCTCGTGGCCGGCATCAAGGCCCGCGCGCCGAAGGCGCGCATCATCATCTTGAATCTGCCCAATCTGGCCGCCATGCCGTACGCCAGCGGCGACTCACTGAGCGACAAACGCGGACTGCAGACGATTGCCGTCGGCATGAACACCCATATCAACACGCTCGTGAGTCAGGGCGCCACCGTGGTCGACATGATGTGCGACAGCCGTCTCTACAGCGCATCGATCTTCTCGAGCGACGGCTTCCATCCGAACGACGCGGGCTATGCGTTGTTTGCCGACCTGGTGGTGGCGGCGGCGGCCACGACGTCCTCGACCGCGCCGAAGAGCACGTGCGCGTTCATGTCGGCGTATTGACCCACCGCTTCGCCGTGCCCAGCACGTCCGACAACTCGAACGGCTCGCGCAGCAGCACGTCACCGGGATACAGATCGATCGGCTGATCCTGCGCGAGCAGCAGCGCGTGCATGTGTGGCTGCGTGTCGCGCAACTCGGCGGCGATCGTGCGGCCGCCCTCGCAGGTCACGTCGATCACGGCCAGATCCACCGGTCCGGGGTAGCGCGCTGCGACGATCAACGCTTCGGGGCCGGTGGCCGCCGTCAGCACCGGGCGATCGAGGTCGGCGAGCAGCCGCCGCAGCAGTTGGCGATTGGTGGAGTCCATTTCGATGATCATGACCGCGCCGGGAATCGCCGCCGGTTTCCCCTCGAACCGCTCGACCGGTGACGGCTGTGCGCCGCGCACCGCGGGCAGGGTGATCATGAATCGCGTGCCGACGCCCACTTCGCTGTCGACCGAGATCGATCCGCCGGCCTGCTGCACCAGTCCGTGTGTGATCGCGAGGCCGAGGCCCGCGCCGCGGCCCGCTTTGGTCGTGAAGAACGGCTCGAAGATATGCGCCATCGTTTCGCGTTCCATCCCGAGGCCGGTGTCGGTGACGGTCATCTGGACCATGGAGAGGTCGGTGTACGGATTGCCGCCGAGGCTCTCGAAGCCGGGATTGAACGTTTCGATGGTGACCGTGCCGCCGCCCGGCATGGCGTCGCGCGCGTTGGTGACGAGGTTCAGGATCACGCGCTCGAACTGCAGCGGGTCGAGTTGTACGACGTCGAGTGTGGCGCCGCGGCGGATCTCGAGCCGCGTGCGCTCGTCGAGCAGCGGCTTGAGCAGTTGCTCGGTGCGCCCGAGCACGTCATGGAGGCTGACGGTGGCCGGTGAGGACGGCTGCGTGCGGCCGAACGCCATGAGCTGGCCCGCGAGGTCCTCCGCGCGGGCGCTCGCGGCGAGAATCTCGCGGATCTCTTCCTGCAGCGGGTCGTCCTCGGGCAGCTGATCCGCGAGGATGTCGGTGCGTCCCTGAATGATGTGCACGAGGTTGTTGAAGTCGTGCGCGACCGACGCGGCCAGGCGCGCCACGGCGTCCATCTTGCGAGCGACGCCGAGCTCGCTGACCAGCCGCAGTTCCTTCGCTTCCATCTGCTCGCGGTCGTGTTCGAGGACGCGGTAGGCCACCAGCGCCAGACCGCCGACCACCATCAGGCTCAGTGCCGCCACCACTTCGCGCGGCCGATCGGTTTCCGGATCCAGCGCGTGCGTCAGTTGCAGCACCGCATGCGCGACCGGCAGGATCATCGCGCAGAGCAGCAGCAGATGACCGGCCCGCATCATGTTGCGCGGCGCGAGCGCTTCGTTCAGCACGCGGTGTTCGGCCGGGAACGAGACATGGCCGGCGCGCGCGGCCAGCGCCGCGAGCGCGAGCGGCGTGGTCCAGAGCAGGTCGATCGGTGATCCTGACGGGATGGCGAACGCGCCGAGACCGGCGAACAGTTCAGACAGGTCGCCGGCGCACGTGAAGGCTGCCGCAACGAGCAGCCAGGTGTAGACCCACGACCAGCGGATGGACCACGCGTCGCGGCGGTTGACGGACAGCCGGAACAGGATCACGACGTCCAGTCCCACAAACAGATAGAACGACGGCACCGAGGTTTCGTAGTTCTGGCCGTTGAAGGCCGCCGGGACCAGCACGAAGTAGGCGAGCAGAAACGCGGAAAACAGGATCAGCCCGAAGGTGCGCAGCGAACGCTCGCGGTCACCCAACGATCCGGTCTGGCGTCGATGCGGTTGCACTTCGATGGCGAGCACCAGGCAGAGGTAGCCGGCGAGGTACGCCAGATCGCCGTAGATCTTCCAGCCGATGCCCCAGCGGCCGATCGGATCCAGCACGAGGTAGGGCAGGGACACGAGCAGCCAGCAGCCGTAGGACAGCCCGACGAGGCGCCAGAACCGAAGTTCGGTCTCGTCTTCGATATGCCGATGCCCGAACGCCACGGCCACGAGGATCAGCACCAGGAACGGCAGATCGAACCAGTAGTCGCTGTAGGTCGCCATCCACGCCGCAGGGAGGAGGGGCACAAACAGCAGCACGGT
>CAYHEX010000015.1:0-28477 GCA_964355365.1 uncultured Solibacteraceae bacterium
CGCTGGCGCTGAATCATCTCGGGGGAGATCTGCGGACCCGGCTGCTGCTGCCCGTGCTCATGGCGAGCGCGCCGGCACGTATCATCAACGTGTCGTCGGTGGCGCACATCGGGATGCGCATCAACGTCGAGACGCTGCGGTTCAACGGTTGGAACGGATACGGGCGATCGAAGCTGGCGAATATCCTGTTTACCTACGAGCTGGCGCGGCGGCTGGCCGGCACGGGCGTGGTGGCGAATGCCCTGCACCCCGGTCTGGTCGCCAGCGGATTTGGTATGAACAACAGCGGCTTGTTCCCGTGGGTCAAGCCGTTCGTGAACGCGATGGCGATCACGAACGAAGCCGGGGCCCGGACGAGCGTGCATCTGGCCTGCTCGCCGGATGTCGACGGCGTCACTGGGAAGTATTTTGTGAAATGCCGGGCGGCGCGATCGTCACCGGCCTCGTACGATGAATCAACCGCCGCGCGGCTCTGGGACGTCAGCGCCGCGATGACCGGTCTGGATGCACAGGAGAAGACACCATGATGGTTCCGCTGTTTTTCTGTCTCGGATTTATGTTCGCGGTGCTCTACATCGACATGACCTTTGACGGGTCCGCCCGCGGACATCGCCACTCCGGCGCGTCGCTCCCGCCCGACGTGCTCGGGCCGATCCAGAGCTACTACCGCATCATCACGAAGAATCCGGTGCTGCTGGTCTGCATCCTGACCACGGCGCTGGGATCGATCATCGCGCAGCACTACTACGGCCTCGTGCCCAGGTGGGCCGGCTACGCGTCGCTGTTTCTGATTCTGGCGACGATGCTGACGGGCGTGCTGAAGATCATCCCGATGGCGCAGCGCATGGCCGCCGGTACGGACACGGTGGCCGAGCAGACCCGCATCGTGCACGCGATGTTTCCATTTCACAGTGTGATGATGGTGAATGTGTGGCTACTGATCGCCGTGCAGGTGATCGCGAAATACTGGAAGTAAGAGAGGATCCCATGACACCCCGCCCCGCGATTGTTCCGGCCGCCAATGTCGACGACTGGGTTCGCCACGTCGTCGATATTCACTTTCACCCGTCGCACGGCACGCCGTTCTGGCTCGAGCGCGAGCAGGCGCTCGGCATCGACGCGCGTCGCGACATCAAGTCGTACGCCGATCTGTCGATCCTCGGGTTCTTCCCGATGGAGGCGCTGAAGACACGCAACGTGCTCGACTTCCTGCCGGCCGACATCGCCAAGGACCGCAGCCAACTGCGCGTGCAGGACACCGGCGGCACGACGGGGTCGCCGGCGCGTGTGGCGGTGAAGCGCTTCTTCGAACCGGTGAACAACTTTCTGAACTGGTACCTCGATGAGGTCACGGGGTTCCCGCGCGGCGGGAACTGGCTCTTCATCGGCCCCACCGGACCGCACGCGGTGGCGGAGAGCACGCGCCAGATGGCGCAGTCGCGCGGCGGCATGTGCTACTTCATCGACCTCGACCCGCGCTTCATCAAACTGCTGTTCCAGAAGGGCGACATGAAGACGGTCGGCCTCTACATGGAGCACATCCGGCAGCAGGCGTTCGCGATCCTCGACACGCAGCAGATCGACGTGCTCGGCACGACGCCGATTCTGATTCAGGCGCTGGCGCCGATCCTCAAGGCACGCGGGCACACGTTCTCCGGAATGATGTACGGCGGCACGCAGCTGACGAAGGATCTCTACCATCTGCTGCGCACCGAGTTCTTTCCCGATGCGGTGCACACCGCGATCTACGGCAACACCCTGATGGGCGGCGCGCTGCTGGCGCCGCCGCAGTTCACTGACGGCGAAGTGGTCTACTACCCGATGGAACCGCTCGTGACGTTCGACGTCGTCGATCCGACGCAGACGAGCCGGCGTGTGGCGGTGGGGGAGACGGGCCAGATCATGGTCACCGTGCTGTCTGAGGAACGGTTCCTGCCGAACGTGCTCGAGCGCGATCAAGCGGAGCGGTTCCAGGTGCTGCCGGAACTGGGCTGGGAAGGCGTGGCCAACGTGCGTCCGCTGATGTCGATGGCGGGCATGGCGACCGAGGGCGTGTACTAGCCATGTTCGTGCCGGCCCTGATGGGGAAAGGGCGCGACGGATACCGCAGTCTGGACCGTCAGCGCCTGATGGGATTCGACGGCTCGCTTGTTGGCGAGTCGACGATCACGCCGGCACTGCTGGTGCACAACCTGCGCACGCGTCCCGCATCGGGCCTGCGCCTGATGCCGATTCGCCAGATCCTCGACATCTTCGCGCGCGCCGGCGAGATCTTCGGGAGCGGCGCGCCCGACGGCCTCACACCCGAGGACTACGTTCGCAAATCCACGCTGACCTCCGGATTGCCGCTCTCGATCAATCGCAAGCAGACGACGGGCGCGTTTCCGCCGGCGCTGCAGATGATGGAGCAGTTCCTCCGCGTGCAGAGTCCCGGCGGTCTGGACGTGTTCGACAGTCACGTCTACGACGCGGAAGGCCTGAGGATCGGCTTTACACCGCGCGGCCGCAACGTCGGCTACGTGATGCCGGGCAATCATCCGTCCACGCACTTCATGTGGCTGTGCGCGCTGGCGATGAAGATGTCGGTCGTCGTGCGCCCGTCGGGTGACGATGTGTTCACGCCGTATCGCGCGGCGATGGCGCTGCTCGAGGCGGGGTTGCCGGAAGACGCCATCGTGTTCGCGCCGGGCGGCCATGATCTGGTCGACGCGATCATCGACACGTGTTCGCTATCGGTCCTGTTCGGGATGCAGCCACTGGCCGATCGCTACGCCGCGAATCGCCACGTGCGCATCCATGGGCCGGGCCGTTCCAAAGTGGTCGTGATGGCCAACGCGGACCGCGACGCGACCGTGCAGTTGATCACGCGCCTGGTGATGGACGACGCGGGGCGCGGGTGCATCAACGGCAGCGCGGTGGTGGTGGAAGGCGATGCGTCCGACCTGGCCGCGGCCGTGGCCGCGGCGCTCGATCGCGTGCCGTTCCAGTCGCCGTTGAACGAAGGCGCCGAGCTCGGATCGGTGCGGCCCAATGAAGCGGCTGCCTACAACATGCTGATCGACAGCCGCATCGGCAACGGGCGCGAGCTGACCGAGAGCCGCAACGGGCGCGTGGTGATGGTCGATGGCGTCGGCCTGATGCGGCCGACGGCGATAACGGTGCCGTCGTGCGAGCATCCGTTGTTCGGCATGGAACTGCCGTTCCCGTTCGTCGTGTTTACATCGGCGACGCGTCAGGATCTGGTGCGTGCCGCGGGTCAGTCGCTGGCCGTGGTGGTGGCCGGCGAGGATCCGACGATTGTCGAGGAACTGCTGCTCGAGCCGTCGATCGACAAGGTATTTGGCGGCGGCGCGCTCAGCACGGAATTCGACCCGCGCGAGCCGCACGAAGGCTTCCTGCTGGACTTCCTGTACCAGAAGAAGGCGATCCGAACGGGGGTATCATGAGCGTCAGTCCCCCTGCCCCAACGTGGAGGTTTGCCCGTGTCCGAATCCGCTGACAGCGTTCTGAAGTTTCCGCTGGCCGTGTCGTGCTTTGCCGCCCAGCGGTTTCTGGACGTGATGCCGATGTCGGACTGGACGCCCGTGCGCGCCGTCCGCAAGTCGTTGTATGAGGCGGGCGAGTCGGCGAAGAAGGGTTTCAGCACGAACACGATGTTGTTTGGCGCCTTCCAGTTTGGCGACAAGGCGCAGAGCGCCCTCGCCGCGCTGGCGACCGACGCGATGTCGATGAAGATGCTGAGCCCCAGCTACATGCGGGATGCGGCGACCGGCATTGCGCAGGGCACTGCGGACGCGTACGACGCGGTCACCAGCGCACACGCGCGGAGCCTGCTGAAGGAACAGTTTCAGAACACCGGCGACGTGATCAGTTACGTCAATCACGTCGACGCGCCGACCGAGTTGTCGGCGGACGGCACGTACCCGCTCGCTGACCGCGTGGCCGACTGCTATTCGCGCGGCGACTATCCGGCGCTGTGGCTCGTTGAGGGCCTCGGCGAGCGCTACGCGCACGCGTGGCTGGCCGCCGACCCGAACCTGACCGGCCTCTTCACGAAGGGCGAAGGCACCACGCTGCCCGAGAAGACGTTGCTGATGATGCACGCGGGCGCGGGCATCACGTTTGCCAAGCACGAGATCGATGCGCTGACACCGTGGAGCGGCGACGCTGACGTCCGATCGGCGCTGGCGCGTTTTGTCGATCTGTGCCGCCGCAACTCGATTCCCGGATACGAAGGCGCGGCGCTCGAGTCGCTCGGGCTGGTCACGCGCACGTGGTATCCGCAGCTGGTGAGCCTGATCACCAGTCATCTGCTCGCGGTCGACGCGAACGCCGTGGAGTTCTTCTGGCACGGTGCGGGTCGCGCGATGTATTTCTCGCCGATGTACATGTTGCCGGGCCTGTCGCCCTGGGATGCAGCCGATCAGGAGCCGCCCGACGACACGGCGCGGCTCAACGCGCGCGCCGGCGTGGCGTGGGCGTTCACGATCGTCAACGTGCGCCAGCCGGGCATCGCCGAGCAGTTCCTGCGGCTCAAGGCCAGCCGCGTGCGCGGCAACGGGGGCTACACCAACGGCCTCTGCTCCGCGCTGACCATGGCGAGCGACATGGTGCCCGGGCATCAGTATGTGAAGGAGTTCTGCCAGTTCGCGCCGAACGCGTCGGAGCCGTCGCTGGTGAATGCGTGGGAACGGCACATCGGGCACGATGTGCAGGCGCGCATCGATGAGTACCGCCGGACACTGAAGGCGCATCAGCAGCTCGGCGAGGTGTTTCGATTCCATTCTCTGCCGCAGTTTGTCGACGAATTGGCGCTGTGATGGCGACGCCCGCGATGGTGCAGGATACGGCCTCGGTGGAAATGACCGACCACGATCGGATGTTGATCGAGAAGTGCGAAACCGCCGGGCGACAGGGCATTGCGCTCGAACGGTGGTGCGCGCTGCGCGGTGACGGTCGCGAGGAATTCGCGCTCGATCTCGGACAGACCTTTCGGTTGCCCAATCGCGCGGAAGGCTATTTCGGCTCGATCTCACTCGACGGCGTCGAGCAGTCGGTCATGGGCGTGCGTCAGTACGTCGAATTTGCGCGCGTCGGCAAGCGCCACGACGCGAAGCAGTTGTTGAAGGACTTCGTGCTCGGCGAGTTCCTCAGCCGCGCGCATTGGACCAACCCGGACGACACGCCCGGCGGATTCGAAATCACGAAGACGCACTTTCAGGCCATCGACGGCACCTACGGCAAGTTCGCGGAGGCCGACCACGTCGGCGCCATGGACTGGCGCGACATCGGCACCAAATACCGATGGGTGCTCATGACGATCCGCCTGCACGACTTCGCCTTTGCGATGGGACCGATCAACACGCGCCTCCCGGAGGCGGTCTGCGTGACCCCGCGGCCGGATTTCATCCACATCGTGGAGAACCCGACGCCCAACGATGCGCTGATGGTCTCAGTGGGCTATCCGTTTATCGAATACGCGCCGATCCCGAACTACTTCGGGTTCGGTCCCGGGAAGTTCGGCCTCGCCGTCAAGCTCTTCTCGTTCTATCTGACCCACGACAACCGCATCCACGTCACGATGGACTTTGGCGTGACCCCGAGAGCCCAGAAGGTCTTCGATTTCTGGGGACTCGATCCCGTCTACGGCGGCGCCGACCTGCTCGACAAGCTGACGTTCGGCCTCATCGATTCCGACCCGCTGCATCTGGTGATGGACAAGGTCTTCCTGGCGAAGCACTGCCACGTCCATCAGAAGCTCATGGACGGCGCGGCGAAGAAGTGGGACGAGTGGCTCGGGGAGTCCGTGGGCTGAGGCCGACGTCGCGAGGATCCCCATGCGTGACCCGCAACGCTTCTTGATCGACTCGTTCGCGTCTGAATTGTCGCAGACCTACACACACGTGTACGGCGAGGCGCGCCCGGAATTCGCGGCGGTCATCGCCGACAGCTGCCGGTCGGTCCTCGGACGCGTCGCGACGTCCGACATGCTGTACCACAACGTCGAGCACTCGATCCTCGTCGTCTCGGCCGGTCAGCAGATCCTGATCGGCAAGCAGCGGCGCGACGGCAACGTCAGTCCGTCCGACTGGCTGCATTTCATCCTGGCGCTGCTGTGCCACGACGTCGGCTACGTGCGCGGCGCGTGCCGTGGCGACGGGGAGGGCCGTTTCGTCACCGGTGACGGCGGCAGCGTGACGCTGCCGCACGGTTGCACGGACGCGGCGCTCACGCCGTATCACGTGAGCCGCAGTCAGGTGTTTGTGCTGGAGCACTTCGGACCCGCGATCACGCCCGACTGTGATGCGGAGCGCATCGCGTCGTACATCGAGATGACCCGCTTCCCGCCGCCGAACGCGCCTGAATACCAGGCCACCGGGACGTACGGGGGGCTCGCGCGCGCGGCCGACTTCATCGGCCAGTTTTCGGATCCCCACTACCTGCGGAAGCTGCCGGCGCTGTTCTACGAGTTCGAGCAGATTGGCGCGAATGCCGCCCATGGGTACACGACCCCGGGCGACATCCGCAGCGGTTTTGGGAATTTCTATCGCGAGGTCGTGAGCCCCTACATCGAGGACGCGCTGGGCTACCTTGGCGTCACGGCCGAGGGCGTCCAGTGGGTGGCGACGCTGCAGTCACACGTCCGCGAAGTCGAGCAGGGCACCGCGTAACTACTTCGCGGGCACTCTCCGGACCACGAACATCAGCGTGCCCAGGCAGTACGGATTCGACTTCGACGTCGGATCGCACGCCGTCGGCAGTTTGCCCATCGGATCCACCGCGGGATACGGCGAATTGGGCAGCATGTTGACAATGCCCCAGCTGTCGGTCATCGCAAACAGATACGGCTGGATGTAGCCCTTCATGACGTCGGGTTCGGCCTGATCGAAGAACATCACAAACCGCGGACGCACCACGCCCAGGAAGATCGACAGCGGGTAGCGGGGATCGACGTCCGGCGGATTGCGCGGCTGGAACCACATGAAACTGGCCTGATAGCGATCGAACGACTTGCCGTCGATCACGGTCTTGCCGGCCGCTTCCCACTTGCCCTGTCCGGTCGAGTGATGGTCGAGCAGCGAGGCGTGGTCGGTGGCGAGCACCGTGCCGTCGGCGAGCAGTGTCGGCATCATCACCACTTCATCGACCGGGAAGGCCGACGTCGGGCACGCCACGCCGTTACACGCGTCCTTGCACACCGACTGGCTCACGGTGCCGGGCGGCGTGGGGAAGCGGCTGTTGGTCGTGCAGGGCCGCGCAATGCCGAACCACGCGCCGATCGGTGTGGGCACCGGCGGCGTGGTCTGAGCGTTGACCTGCAGGGACGCGATGCCGACGATCGAGAACAGCAGTACCGCGCTTGCTGCGCCGATCTTGAGTTTGGCCATCGCGATCTCCTAGAACTTGAAGTTGAAGCCGATGAGTGCGCTGGTGAGTTTGTTCGATTCGTCGATCGTGCCGATGACCTTGTTGGTCAGATCCACCAGCGGTCCCTTGACGCTCTGGCGCGGGACGTAATACGCACTCGCGACCATCTCGAGGAACGGGAACATCTTGAAGCCGAAGCCGCCGGTGATGTGATGCTGGAACGTCGCCGGCGCGCCGGTCGCCGACAGCACGACTTCGCCGCGCAGCGGCATCTGGCTGTAGTTGTAGCCCGCGCGCACGGTCAGCTTGTCGCTCATGTCCTGCTGCACGCCGCCCTTGACCGTCCACACATTGCGCCAGCCGAACGGATCCACGACGCCGTTGACCACGCCGCCGGGGCCGCCGAATCCGTGCACGCCCTTGTACTTGGTGAACATGCCGTCGAGCGCGATCTGCGTCTTCTTGCTCGGCGTGAGGCCGATGCCGAAGCTCGCCACCATCGGGCCGTCGAGGTCATAGGTCACCGTGCGCGCCAGGCCGAAGCCGCGTGACGAGGGGTCGGCGTTGGTCGAGTTGTACTCGTAGGGCTTGAAGTTCTGCGGCGTGGTGAACGACCCGCCGATGCTCATCTTCGGCGTGGCCTGGTAGTGGAAGCCGAACTGGCCGGCCACGGCGAACCGCTGGCTCGCCTTGCCGGCTTCGGCGTACCACCGGTCGCCGTTCGCGCTCGTGTCGTAGAACGTGTAGGGCAGCGGCGCGACCGCGAACTGGCCGACGTAGGTGTTGAGTGACGCGCCGATCGCCAGCTTGGGCGTCACCTGATAGGCGAAGGCGACCGGCACCTTCGTGACGGCCAGGCTCGTCCAGATGCGGCCGAATCCTGCGGGCGGCTGCGCGAACAGGATGCTGTTGCTGTCCTGCGGGTAGTCGGCGCCGAAGCCCGCGACGCCGATCAGGCCGAAGCCGATCGCCATCTTCTTGCTCGGATCGCGCATCATCCAGCCGAAGGCCGGCACGATCGAGAGATGCGGCGTGCCCTTCGCGTCGCCGCTCAGGAAGCCCAACGTGGTGTGGATTTTGATGCTGTCCTGAAAGAACTCGGTCGAGAACGAGATCTGGTTGCCCTTGACGCCGGCGATCAGCGCCGGGTTGAAGGTGAGCGCGCCGAGCGATTCATTCGGGACCGCCGTGCCGGCGCCGCCCATCGCGCTGTTGATCGGGCCGATGCCATGCAGCGCCGCGCCCTGTGCCCACGCCGACACGGGCAGGAAAACCAGACAGCCAACCAAGACCCACTGCAATATGCGCTTGCTCATCGCCAACCTCATGATTCGGCCCGGAGTTCAGGCACATGAAAATGTGAACTGCTGTGATGGAATCATACACGTCGTCCCGCCGGGGAGCCGCAGGATCGCGGCATTACATTCGTGGAGTGTCCAGCGTGAACGCCAAGGGCCGCCCGCGCTCAACGGCCGCGGCGCTCTCGTGTCGCGCGAGGGTGATCAGGTCGGTTTCCAGCGCGCCGTGCGGCTGCCAGGCGGCGAGGAGGCCGGGCACAAACCACTCGAGGAACGTGAGGCTGTAGACCAGCCCGTTCTGAAACGCCGCGCGGACCGGCGGCGCGAACGGGATGTCGCTCCGGCGCAGATACAGCGGCAGGTCCGCGCTGTTGATCATCGCGAACGCGAACGCGATGCCGTGCACCACGGGCTCCACGCGCGACTCGGGCAGCGTCGTGGCCTCCTGAATCGCGCGATACACATCCATGTGACTGAAGGCCACGATGCGCCCGTAGCCGTGCGCGATGAGACGCTGCACGGGCGGCGGGTACTGCGCGAGGTAGTCGGCAAAAAACCCAGCGGGGTTCGGGCCGTCCGGTGCGTCGAACGGAATCAGCCCGACGGTGTGCGTCATCAACTTGAAGAAGCCGCGCTCGTAGGCGCGCAGCATGGCGCCGACGCCCTCGTACGCAAACCCCCGATATTCCTCGACGCACTCGTCGCGAAAGCGCGCCGCGAGCCGCGTCGCATCGAATGCCAGAAACTCCGCGGATCCCGACCCGAAGCCCACGTGGGCCACCGGGCGCCACGCGGGCACGATCAACGGATCGCGCAGGGAATTCTCCGGCAGCGGATGCTTCGCGATCGTGGTGGCGAGGCCCTCGGACTTCCACAGCGCCGCCACGATGCGCGCGCGCTCGGTGCCGCTGGCCACAGCCTCCGCGTGGTAGGTCGTCCACTGCGGAATCAGTTCGGCCTGCGTGATCGGACGGTCGCGCGCGCCCGAGGCGACCGTCTGCACACCGGTCATGCGCCGCGACGCGCTCTGGCTGAGCGGCATCGACAATCCCGACGTGCCGCCCTCTGGCGTCTGCCCCTGCGAACCGATGCCTGCCAGATCGGCCACGGCGCCGATCAATCCGCTGTGCAGATTGTTGGTGACCGCCGTGAGCGCCTTGGCCAGAAAATCCGCGGGGTTCCTGGGCGACGTCATGACGCGCTACAGGCGCGACGCGGCGATGAGCAGCCAGCCGCCGACCATGAGGACGATGAGCGCGGCCATCCATTCGAGCGTCGAGCCGTGCGCGGGCGTCACGTGCCGTAACACAAAGGTGAGCGCGACCAGCGTGACCAGGCTGGCCACGAGCGAGACCGTGCGGTTTCTTGCGACGCGCCGCTCGTCGGCGTCCGGCACATCCGCGGTGATGCGCAGTCGTCCGGACGCGGCCGCCGTCAGGATCTCGTCGAGCTTCTGCGGGATGAGGACCAGATCGCGCGACAGGCCTTCGAGCGTGAGCGCCAGTTTGTCGGTGTCGAGCCAGTTGCGCGCTTCCGCGGTGCCGATGCGCCACTGCTCGTCGTGCAGCGCGGCCAGTACGTGGTCGTGGTACGGCGCGAGCGCGGTGGTCGCGGCCGATAGCGCGTGGATGCCGCGGTAGAGACGCAGGTAGTGCGCCGGCATGTCCCAGTCGGCCGCGCGCGTGGCGCGCCAGTGCACGAGCAGGCGTTCGGCGAGCCGGTCGTCGCCGCTCCACTCGCCGTCGCGGAAGGGCACGGCCTGACGCAGGCGTCGACGCAGCGAATCTTCAGGGACGCCCGCGAGGCCTGGCGCCGCTTCGCTGGCAATCCACTCGAGCGCGGCGTCGGGATCGTCGACCGCACCGGCGAGCAGGTACTTCAGAAACAGCGGGCCTTCGGTGCCCGTCATCGGTTCGAGCGCGCCGCCCACCAGCACGAGCCGGCCGTCGCGCAGGACGAGGTCGTTGAGATCGAAGTCGAACGGCGCTGCGTGGCCGCTGATCGTCAATCGGAGCCACGCGGCCGCGAGTTGCGTCGCGACGGTGCCCGGATCGAACGGTTCGCCGCCCGGCGCGCCCGGCATCGTGAGTTCGGCGAGCGCGTCGGCGACCGAGCGGCCCTCGACGCGCTCCGCGGTCAGCACGCCCATCGAGCAGAGTTCCGGGTAGCAGCGCGGCGCGTCGAGCGGACCGTCGGCGCGCGCGTGTTGCATCAGTCTGGCGAAGCCGTCCCGCAACTGTGTCTGATCGAGCCGGAAGCGCAGCGTCAGCGCGAAGTCCGCGATGGCTGCGTTGAGTGCCGCCGTCGGCGTGTCGAGCCAGGGCGCGAGCAGCGACAGCAACGGGAGATCGGCATCCAGCAACGCCTGCGCGTCGGGTCGGACGATGGTGACCACGACCGGCATGTCGTTCGACAGCCACGCATCGTGCTGCTGCGTCCAGCGCGTGACCACGCGGGGCGCGACGGTGAACGAGGCGAACTGGCGATCTGCGGTGTGGCCGAAATGCGCGTGCAACACGGCGAGCGCGTCGGCGGGCCGCCGCGTCTCTGGCGTCGCGCCCGTGGCGGCTAACTCGTGACAATCGCGACGCGGCAGCATGTCGAGACGCGTCGACAGATAGCGCGCGAACTCGATGAACACGGGCCCGAGCGTTTCGCAGGCCACCCGCAGTTGTGTGATTGTTTGTTCGCTGGCGCCCAGCTGTCCCTGCGGCGGCGGCGGCGTGCGTCGTCCGGCGTGCGGACGTTCGAGCGCGCGGAGTTGTTCCCGAACCGAATCGCGACGCGTGGTGAGCGCAGGCGAGGACATGCAGCGCTTACCCGGCACCGACGAGCTTGCGGAGCGACCCGACCAGCATCACGAGCGCCACGCCCGCCAGGGCCGCTTCCACGGTGAACATGTTGACCCCGATCACCGCGGGGCCGGTGGTGAGCTCGATCAGCGCCGTGAACGCCACGACGACGCCGGCGAGTCGCAGCGTGCGCCGGCGATGACGCGCGTCGGCGTCGAGCGTGGTGACCACGTCGACACGCGCGACCATCTCGCCGTCGGCGAGACGCTGGAGAATCGTCGAGGCCCGCGCCGTGCCGGTGCTGATCAGGCGGACGGTCGATGACAGCACTGCGCCGAGCTGTTCGCGCGACATCGCGTCGCGGCGCATCTCGCCGGCGACGAGCCGATGACACTCGGTTTCGAGGTAGCGGCCGACGTTGAAGCCGGGGGCGAGCCGCGTGATGAGCCCGTCGGCGGCGACGGCCGAGCGGATGTACTTCACCATGTCGCGCTCGGGCCAGATCCGCGCTTTGCGGCACACGGTCAGCATGTCGAGCATGACGAGCGTGAAGTTCTTGCGCAGCACGGCATCGGCGCCTTCGCCGCCGTACCACTCCTCAGACACTTCGCGCATCAGGCGGCGGAACAACGCCGGGTCCGAGTCCGCGTCGCTGCGCGTGAGCTTGAAGAAGATGTCGGTCAGGCTGCTGACGTCCGCGCGCGTGTACGCCAGCGTCATCGCCACGAGATTGCGACGTGAGTACTGGCTCAACACGCCGGTGATCCCGAAGTCGACGTAGGCCACCACGTCGCCGGGTTGCAGCAGCAGATTGGCGGGGTGCAGATCGGCGTGGAAGACGCCATGCCGAAACGCGTCGCCGAGAAAGTTGTCGACGATGTGCCGCGCGAACGCGTCCGGGTCGAGGCCGTACGCGCGAATGCGTCCCACCGCCGCGCCATCGTCGGCCGTGACGGCGCGCAGATACTCGAGCACGGTCACGCCCGGCATGAACTCCATGACGAGCGTGCGGCGCGTGGTCAATTCCCAGAAGACCGTGGGCACGCGCTCGAACGGGTTGCCCGCGGCGTTTCGGCGGAGCCGTTCCGCGTAGCGGGCCTCGCGCCGGTAGTCGAGTTCCTCGCGCGTCCAGGCCGCGAACTCGCTCATGGGCTCGAGCAACCAATACAAGGAGGTGAGACGCAGGCGGCGCACGACGCTCATCGCCAGGAGCATGAGGCGGATATCGCCGTCGAATTCGACGTCAACGGACGGGCGCTGCACTTTGACGGCGACCTTCTGTCCGGCCAGCCAGGCCACGTGGACCTGTCCGATCGACGCCGTGGCGAGCGGCTCAGGGTCGAACGACTCGAAGATCTCCTCGGGGGAGCGGCCCAGTTCTTCGCGGAAGACCTGCTCGACGTGCGCATACGGAAACGGGGCGATGCGATCGAGCAGGTCGAACAGTTCGTCGCAGTACGCCCGCTCCAGGATGTCCGGCTGCAGCGCCAGCATCTGCCCGAACTTGATGAAGCTGCCGCCCAGGTCTTCGAACAACCGGCGGAATCGCTTGGGCGGGGACAGTGGCACGAGGGCGACGCGGCGCGCGAGCCATGGCCAGGCGCTCGCGTAGCGTGCGATGACGCGCGCAACGCCGTGGGCGGTGAGTACGCGAACGATGTGCAGTAACCGTCGCGCGTTCATGCCGAACGTTCTCATTACGGTGACGCTCGCGTCGATCTGCGCGTTGGGTTGTGCCGCGTGGTGAAACAGCGTTCAGCGTTTGGCAAAATCAGCGCCCAATCATACCTCCGGCGCTGCGCCGGCGCCCGCGTCATCCCGACTTACGTCTCGCCGGACGTTCGGGTGAGCACGCGGCCGACGATGAACACCAGGAGCGCGGCGCCAAAGAGTTGCAGGCCGAAGAGGTCGGCCTGCTCAGCCGTCACGCCGATCTCATGCCACTTCGCCGTCGTCTCGTTGGTGATGCCCCACTCGGTGAAGAAACCGAGAATCGTCATCGCCAAGCCGTTGAACAGCGCCAACGCGCCAAACACGGTGATGAAATTCGCGGCGGCCTGCATGGGTGTGCGGCGCGCCGACTCATCGGCGTTCGCGAGCGTGCTGTGGAGGCGTCCGTAGGCCCAGTAGATGATGAGGCCGAGGTCCAGCCACACGAGAAACCGCACCCAGGTCAGCACGGGCAGGCTGAGCATCAGGTAGAAACAGGACACGATGCCCAGCACGGGCAACACGTTGCCGCCCGGCGCGCGGAATGGCCGCTTCGCTTCAGGGCGCGTGCGCCGAAGAATCAGCACGGCGGCGCAGACCACGACGAAGGCGAACAACGTGCCGATGCTCGTCATCTCGCCAACGGTTTGAATCTGCGTGAACCCCGCCACGAGCGCCACGATGACGCCGGTGATGATCGTGGTGATGTACGGCGTTCCGAACTTCGGGTGCACCACAGACACGCCCGGCGGCAGCAGGCGGTCGCGGCTCATCGCGAAGAAGATGCGCGGCTGGCTGAGGAGCATCACGAGGAGGACCGACGTGATGCCGGCCACGGCGCCGGCCGACACCAGGTACGCGGCCCAGTCCTGCCCGATCAGGCTCAACGCAAATGCCACGGGCGCGTTCAGAAACCCCGCGTTCGTCTTGCTCTCGACGACCGGCACGATGCCGGTGAGTACGGCGGCCACCGCCAGATACAGCACGGTGCAGACGACCAGCGACGCGAGGATGCCGATGGGCAGATCGCGCTGCGGGTTCTTGGCCTCTTCCGCGGTGGTCGACACGGCGTCAAAGCCGATGTACGCAAAGAACACCACGGCTGCCGCGGCCATCGTCCCCTGCCAACCGTACGCGAAGAAGGGCTCCCAGTTTTCCGGCTTCACGTACGACGCGCCGACGGCGATGAAGAACACGATGGCGACCAGCTTGATGCTGACCATGATCGCATTGGCTTTCGCCGTGGCCTTCACGCCCACGACGAGCAGTGCCGTGATGGCGAGCACGATCAGCACCGCGGGGAGGTTGATGATGGCCCCGATCGGCTGGCCCGACGCGTCGAGTGTGCCCGGCGCTGCGCTCATCCAGACCGGCAGGTAAATGCCGACACCGGAGAGCAGTTTCTGCATATAGCCGCTCCACCCGATCGCCACCGTCATCGACCCGACCGCGTACTCGAGGATCAGATCCCAGCCGATCATCCACGCCACCAGTTCGCCGAGCGTGGCGTACGCGTAGGTGTAGGCGCTGCCGGCGATGGGGATCATCGACGCGAACTCGGCGTAGCAGAGCGCGGCGAATCCACACGCGAGTCCTGCCGCCAGATACGACACCATGATGGACGGGCCGGCCTGATTGGCGGCGGCGGTTCCGGTCAGGACGAAGATGCCGGTGCCGATGATGGCGCCGATGCCCAGCAACGTCAGGTCCCACGCGCTGAGGCTGCGTTTCAGCGCCTTCGCACCGTGTTCGACGTCGCCGACCAGCTGTTCAATCGACTTCGTTTTCAGGAGATTGGAGTCCATGGGGGCGCAACGTAACACAGATTGGCGTATCGATGCTGGCGAGGACCGCGCGGGCGGCCCCGCCGCGAGGTCGGTGGCGCTCGATCACGGCGGCGAACCTTCTGTGACGCGGGCGCTGTCGTGGCGCCTGTTCACCACCAGTGAGGCGACCACCGACAGGCCGAGGATGCCGCCGATGACGCCGAGCGACACGCCGACGGGCACTTTGTAGAGATCCGCGCCGAGCATCTTCGCGCCGACGAAGACGAGCACGAATGCCAGTCCGGGCTTCAGGTAGCGGAACCGGTCGATGACGCCCGCGAGCAGGAAGTAGAGCGAGCGCAGGCCCAGGATCGCGAAGATGTTCGACGTGAAGACGATGAACGGATCCTTGGTGATCGCGAAGATCGCCGGGATCGAGTCGACGGCGAACACGACATCGGTGGCCTCGACGACGAGCAGGGCCAGGAACAGCGGCGTGGCCGCGAGCGTTCCGCCGTGCCGGGTGAAGAACCGGTCACCGTCGTAGCGATCGCTCACCGGGAAGAACCGCGTGAAGAGCCTGACCACCGGATTCGACGCCGGATCGTAGTGCTGGTTGCGTTGCACCAGCAACTTGATGCCGGTGACCACGAGGATCGCGCCGAAGACGTAGATCGCCCAGTGGAACTTCGCGAGGAATGCGCCGCCGACCAGGATGAAGATGGCCCGCATGACGAGCGCGCCGAGAATGCCCCAGAACAGCACGCGGTGCTGCAGCGCGTTCGGTACCGCGAAATACGAGAAGATGACGACGAAGACGAAGATGTTGTCGACCGACAGTGCCTTCTCGATCACGTAGCCGGTGGTGAACTCGAGCGCGCGTTCGGGCCCGAACCACACGCGCACGCCCGCCGCGAAGACCATCGCGAGCGTGACCCACACCGCGCTCCAGATCGCCGCCTCTTTCACCGTCACGGCGTGCGCCTTGCGGTGGAACACGCCCAGGTCGAGCGCGAGCATGGCCAGGACGAACACGATGAAGCCGCCCCAGAGCAGGGGGGCGCCCATGGATTCAGCGGCTGCGATCGGCATGGAGTCGGAGCGCCGTGTTGCGGCGTGAGCGGCTGTTGCCGCGTTCAAGCGTGCGGCCAATCGCGCGGCCGATGCGGTCCGCGGCGCGGTCGATCGCGGCGAACAGGTTGGCGTCGGCGTCGGTGACGACCAGCGATTTCAGGCGGCGGCCGTGGACCCGCAGGGACACGAGTTTGTCGATCCCGCCCTTCGGTCCGTTCAGATCCGCGACGCGCGCGCTCACGTGGTGGATCTCCTCGCCGAAACGGCCGAGCGCGAACGCCAACCGGCGTTCGAGGTGCTCGCGGAGCGTCGTCGTGGCCGTCAGTCCGTTCCAGTGCGTGTGTAGTTTCATGTCCGACATCATCGACCGGATCTCAAATGTCGACAATGTGATTGTTCCGCTCGTATACTTCGGAAAAACCGACATGAGGTGACTGACGTGGAATGGCTCAACTACCACCACCTGCTCTACTTCTGGACCGTCGCCCGCGAAGGCGGCGTGGCGCGCGCCGCCGCGCGCCTGCACCTGACCCACCCGACCATCAGCGGGCAGATCCGGGAACTGGAGGGCGCGCTCGGCGAGAAACTGTTCGTGCGGGTGGGCCGCGGGCTCCAGTTGACCGAGATGGGGCGTGTCGTCTTCGGCTACGCGGACGAGATCTTCGGGCTGGGCCGCGAGCTCATGGATACCGTCAAGGGCCGCCCGACAGGGAGGCCGGTGCGACTGGTGGTCGGCGTGGACGACGTCCTCCCGAAGTTGCTCGTCATGCGCCTGCTCGAACCCGCGCTCCGCGGACCGAACCCCGTCCATCTGGTCGTTCACGAAGCCCCGGTGCTCGAGCTCTTCGCGCGCCTGGCGCAGCACGCACTCGACGTCGTGCTCAGCGACTCAATGCCGACGGCCGGCACACGGTTCAAGGCGTTCGCGCATCCGCTCGGCGAGTGCGGCGTCACCTGGTTCGCGGTCGAGAGCATTCAGAAGCGGGCGAAGCGCAGCTTTCCGCGCTCGCTCGGCGTCGAACCACTCATTCTGCCCACGGCGGACACGGCGCTCCGTCGCACGCTCGATCCCTGGTTCGAACGGCAGGGGCTGCGCCCTCAGATCGTCGCGGAGATTGCCGACAGCGCGCTGATCAAGTCGTTCGGACAGACCGGCCTCGGGATCTTCCCCGCACCCACCGCGGTCGAGCGAGACGTGCTGAAGCAGTTCGATGTGCGCGTCGTGGGCCGCAGCAAGGATCTGCGCGAGCGCTTCTGGGCCGTCACCGCCGAGCGACGCATCAAGAACCCGGCGGTCGTGGCCATCAGCCACGCCGCGCGGGGACATCTGTTCGCCGCTCAGTGAGTGTCGGCCGTCGTCGCGCTACTGCTCGAACCGACGCACATCCACGACCCACACGCCGCGGCCGTGCGTCGCGGCCACCAGCACGTGATCGCGCGGATGAACGATGAAGTCCATGACGTTGACCGACGGCAGGTTGCTGCCGATCACCTCCCACTTCTGCCCGCCATTGGTCGACACGTAGACGCCGAAATCGTTCGCGGCGTACAGCACGTTCGCTTTCACCGGATCCTCGCGGATCATGTTGATCGGCCCGCCGGGCAGATTGCCGGCGATGCTCTTCCACGTCTTGCCGTAGTCAGTGGACTTGTAGAGATGCACCGCGAAGTCGTCGGTGTAGCGGCCCTGCTGCGCGAGATACACCGTCGCTTCGTCGTACTGCGACGCGAGCACCTTCGCGACCCACTGCCGCTGCGGCAACCGCGACGTCAACTCCGTCCACGTCTTCCCGTCGTCCATCGACACATGCAGCAGCCCGTCGTCTGTGCCGATGTAGAGCAGGCCCTTCTTCTTTGGCGACTCGGCGATGGAGATGATGTCCTGATACGGAATCTCGCCGATCTGCTTCTTGTCGTTGCGGCTCATGTCGCCCGTGAGCTTCTCCCACGTGTCGCCGCGATCGCGCGAGCGGAACAGATACTGCGAGCCGAAGTAGATCGTATTCGTGTCGAACGGTGACATCAGCAGCGGCGCGAGCACCTGCATGCGCAGTGGATCGTCGCCCGGTCCGGTCGGCGGGCGCACGTTCTTGGTGCGCTGCGGTCCTGTCGGCGGCGCGGCGCCACGACCACCGCCCGCGCCACCGCCGCCACCGCGCGCCGGCGGGGGGATGCTCAGATCCGTGCGCGTCACTTTGTCCGAGTAGACGATGTTCGAATTGGTCGGATCGATCAGGTGCGTGCAGTACTCGCCGCCAATGTCTCTGGCCCCGGGGTCCGTTGCCACCGGTGTGAGATTCTCGCGCCCCTTGCTGAGATCCACCGTGAGCCGGTAGCTGCCGTGATCCTGCACCGACCCGATGACGTGGAACGGCGTGTCCATGTCGTAGTTGATGTCGAACCACGTGCTCGTCGGCAACGCGCCGAGCTTCCAGTTGCGGCCGCCGTCGGTCGTCACGCGGAAGCCGCTGTCGTTGCCGCTGACCATGAACTTCGTATCCTTCGGATCGATCCA
Source organism: uncultured Solibacteraceae bacterium (assembly GCA_964355365.1). Lineage (GTDB taxonomy): Bacteria > Acidobacteriota > Vicinamibacteria > Vicinamibacterales > SCN-69-37 > SCUN01. The sequence continues at coordinate 18,524 of CAYHEX010000015.1, forward strand.
GTACGCGTGGTTGTCGCCGCCGGGGTTGCCGGTCGCACCGCGTCCGCCACCGGGCGCGCCCGCAGCACCGGGCGGAGGCGGCGGCAGAATTGAACCGAACGTCTTGCCGCCGTCGGTGGACATGCTCACGCTCAACCCCAGCACGTACACCTTGTTCTCGTCGGTCGGGTCAACGCGCACGTTCGCAAACACCCAGGCGTATGTGCCGCCCATGCTGCGCATGAACGCGCTTTGCGCCGCGTCCTGGCCGCTGACGAGTTTCCACGTTGCACCCTTGTCGTCGGAGCGGTAGACCTCGTTGCCCTTGATGACGCCACCTTGTCCGTTGCGACCCGACGGATCGCGCGCGCCGGCCGGCGCCTTCGCGTCGATCTCGTAGTTGTCCACGAACGCATACACGACCTTCGGATTCGACTTCGCGATCGCGATCCCGGTGCGCCCAAACACGTTGGCCGCCGGCAGTCCGTTGTTCAGCCGCGTCCACGTCTTGCCGGCATCCGTCGTCTTGAAGAGTCCGCTCTCGTTGAAGCCCTCTTCCACGCGCGGATCGGCCCAGAAGCGCCGCTGCCGCTCCCACGCGGCTGCATACAACGTGTTCGGATCGCTCGGATCCATCGCGATGTCGTTCACGCCCGTCTTCTGGCTGATGTACAGCACCTTGGCCCACGTCTTGCCGCCGTCGGTCGTCTTGAAGACGCCGCGCGTCTCGTTCTCCGTCCACTCACGTCCCGCCGACGCCACATACAGGATGTCCGGATTGGTCGGATGCATGACGATGCGCCCGATGGTGCCGGTGTCGGTGAGGCCCATGTGCGTCCACGTCTTCGCGTTGTCGGTGGACTTGTAGACGCCGACGCCGGCGTACGAACTGCGAAGGATGTTCGACTCGCCCGTGCCGATCCAGACGATGTCGGGATTCGATGGCGCCACGGCGAGCGCGCCCGTGCTCGTTGTTGCCGCCTGATCGAAGACCACCTGCCAGGTCTCTCCGAGGTCGTCCGATTTCCACACACCGCCGCAGCACGATCCGGCATAGAGCCGACGCGACGAGCCGTGGTCGGCCACCGCAACGTCGGTCATGCGGCCGCTGATGTTGGTCGGACCGAGGTAGGACCACGACGCGCTCTTGTACGGAGACGCCGCCGCAAGCTTCTGATGGGCATCCCATGCCGTCAGATGCGCGTTGAGATCGCCCTTTGCCGACTGCGCGCCGATCGGCGCCATCGTCCAGGCCGCGATCGACCCCAGCAGTGCCGCGCCGATGAACCAGGTGCTTTTGTGCGTCATGGTGTGCTCCTCAATCCCGGAGTCTAGCGCAAAGGGTCCCGCGTCGCGCGGCCCTCGAACGCCCGTGTAGTGTTAGCATTCGATCGTCTGGTCGCCCCATCCATGAGTGCGTTCACCTACATCAAACAGGTTCTGGTCGAGAAATACGGGCTCGCCACGGAATCGATCGTGCCGGAGGCGACGCTGGCCGATCTCGGGCTCGATTCGCTCGCGGTCGCGGAGTTGATGTTCGACATCGGGGATGAATTCGGGATCGACATCCCCGACGATCGTGCCGCGTTCCGCACCCTTGGCGGGGCGGCTGAGCGAGTGGACCAACTGATTCAGGCCAAAGGTGGCGGCAACCGATCGTAGCGGCGGCGGACGCCGCGTGTTCGTGACCGGCCTGGGGCTGGTTTCGCCGCACGGTGGTGACCCCGAAGAGGTATTCGAACGCCTCTACGCCGGCGAGTCCGCGATCCGCAAGATACGCACAGGGACCGCCGAGTTCGGCAACGACACGCTGCTTGCGACCGTGGCATTCGATCCTGCCGGGGTGATCCCGAAGGTGCAATTGTCGGTGATGGACCGCGTGGCCCAAATGGCAGTGGTCGCCGCCGGCCGCGCACTGGACGCGGCGCATCTGCTGGCGGATGACAGAGGTCCCCGCGAGGCAGGTGTCTACATTGGATGCGGGCTTGGCGGATCCCACGCGTTTCAAGAGGTCAGCCGTACGTACTACGAGCGACGGAGCCGCAAGATGAGGCCCGCGATGGTGCCGATGATCATGGCCAACGCGCCGGCCGGCCACATCTCGATGCGCTACGGGCTGATCGGTCCCTCATTGACTTATTCCATCGCGTGCGCGTCCTCGGCGATGGCCATTGGCGAAGCGTTCCGCGCGATACGCGACGGCTACCTCGACTGCGCCCTGGCCGGCGGCGCCGAGTCGATGCTCAACGACACAACGGTGGCTGCCTGGGAGAGTCTGGGCGTGCTCGCCAGGGAGCACCCGGATGGGCCCGCCGCGTCGAGTCGTCCCTTTGCCCGAGACCGCAGCGGGTTCGTGCTCGGCGAAGGCGCTGTGGTGCTGGTGCTCGAGACCGAGGACGCCATGCGCGCGCGCCGGGCACAGCCGATCGGCGAGATCGTGGGTTTTGGCGCGTCCAGCGATGCCCAGAATCTGACGCTGCCGGCCGTCGATGGCGAGGTTCGCGCCATGCGCGCCGCGTTCGCGGATGCCGGTCTGGCGCCTGAGGCGATCGGCTACATCAACGCTCACGCCACCGCCACCGTCGGCGGCGACAGGGTCGAGATTGAGGCCATCAAGAGCGCGTTCGGCGCGCACGCCCGGCGTGTGGCGGTGAGTGCCACGAAATCGATGCATGGGCATCTGGTCGGAGCCGCGGGCGCGCTCGAGTTCGCGATTACGCTGCTGGCGCTCAAGCAGCAACGGGTTCCGCCGACCGCCAACCTCACGACGCCGGATCCGGATTGCGACCTCGATTGCGTGCCCGTGACCGGCCGCCGTCTGCCGGGCATCGAGTACGCGTTGTCCAATTCCTTTGCGTTCGGCGGATCCAACGTGGCCTTGATCGCCCGTCGATCCTGACCGCTCACGTCAACGGCGAGCGCTACCGCCCACCGGGTGGCAGATGGGTCTTCAGGTAGGTCGTCAACAAGTTATAGAGGTGCGGCGTGGTGCCCGGCCCCTCGGAAATACCGTGCGACCTGTTCGGATACGACATCATCGTGAACTGTTTGCCGTTGGCGATGAGCTCATTCACCAGCATCTCAAAGCTCTGGTAGTGCACGTTGTCGTCGCCGGTGCCGTGGGCGATGAGCAGGTTGCCCTTGAGGTTCTTCGCAAAGGTGATGGGGGAGCCGTTCGTGTAGCCGTCGACATTGTCCTTGGGCAGGCCCATGAACCGCTCCTGATAGATGGAGTCGTAGACACGCTGATCCGAGACAAAGGCGACCGCCATCGCCGTCTTGTAGAGATCGGGATAGCGGAAGATCGCGTTGAGCGTCATCTGTCCGCCGCCGCTCCAGCCCCAACTGCCGACCCGGTCAGCATCCACGTACGGCCACGCCGCGATCGCGGCCTTCACGGCCGCCGCCTGGTCGGCTGACGCGAGGATGCCGATCTGGCGGTACACGCTCTTGCGCCACGCGCGACCGCGCGGCGCGGGTGTGCCGCGATTGTCGAAGCTGGCGACGATGTAGCCCTGCTGGGCGAGCATCAGGTGCCAGAGGTAGTTGTTGCCGCCCCAGCTGTCTTGCACGGTCTGGCCTGCAGGTTCGCCGTACACGTAAACCAGGAGCGGATACTTCTTCGCCGGATCGAAGTTGGGCGGCAGGATGCGCCACGAGTCCACTTGGACTCCGCCGCCGATGTCGAGCGTGGTGAACTCGACGCGCTTGCGGCTGAGGGCGTCGACTTTCGCGCGCAGCGCGGCGTTGGCCGCGAGCGGTCGCACGGTCTCCCCGCCCGGCAGACGAACGAGTTCGGTCTGCGGCGGTGTGTCCAGCGTGGAGAAGTTGTGGAACGCCCAGCGCGACGTTGGCGAGATGTCGTAGCGGTGCACACCTGTCTGTGTGGCTGGGCCAACGCGCTCGGGCGTGCCGGTGCCATCCATGCGAACGCGGTACTGGAATCGTGTGGTCGCGTTGTCGGGTGAGGCGGTGACGTAGAGCACGCCCGCCTTCTCGTCGATCGCGTCAACGCTCATGACGTCGTAGTTGCCGGGCGTCATCAGCCGTATTTCTTTGCCGTCGCGCGACACGTAGTACGCGTGCCGCCAGCCGTCGCGCTCGCTGAGCCAGAAGAGACCCTTGCCGCCGGCGAGCCAGACGTATCGGGCCATGTCGTCGAGCCAGGCATCGTCCTTGTCGACGAAGATCGTACGGATCGCGCCGGTGGCCCCGTTGCCGAGTTGCACCTGGTTGGTGTTCTGCAGTCGATTCAGTTGCTGAAAGATGACTTCATCGGCGTTGCCGGCCCAGTCGATGAGCGGAATGTAGAGATCGTGCGGATCGCCTTGCGTCTTCATCCACACGGTGGGGCCGCCGGCCACAGGCACCACTCCCACGCGCACCGCCGAGTTCGGCTCGCCTGCCTTGGGATGCTTGAACGACGTCGTCTTCGGATACAGGCCGTCCGTGTTGTTGATCATCGTGAACACGGGCACGCCGTGCGTGTCGAATTGCCAGTAGGCGATGCGGCGGCTATCGGGGCTCCAGCGAAAGCCGTCGCGGATGCCGAACTCTTCTTCGTTCACCCAGTCGGACGTGCCGTTGATGATCTCGTCGGTGCCGTCGGTGGTGAGCGCGCGGATCGCACCGTCACTCAGGTTCTCGACGTAGATGTTGTTCTTGACGACGTAGGCGGCCAGGCGTCCGTCGGGCGAGAGCTTGGCGAACATGAGCGTTGAGGACTCGAAACGCGCGCCGAGTTTACGGAGCCGGCCTGAAGCCATGTCGTAGGTCCAGAAGTCGCCGCGGGTGTTCTGTCGCCAGACCCGGCGCGAGTTGGTCATGACGATCAGCACTGTGCCGTCGGGCGACCAGGCGTAGTCATCGATGGCGATCGGCGCGGACGCGCCCGGCGGAACGAGCTTGCTCGCCGGCACCAGGAGTTCACGCGCGCCGGTTTCGGCCTTATAGAGGACCAGATCGAGGCCGGTGCCACCGGCGGCCGGTTCCACGGTGGTGTAGGAGTCACCATCGGCCATCCATCGCGCGGGACCGAATCGCTCGGCGGCGAAGTCGCGCGAGGCGAAGATCCGATCAACGCCGAGCCTGGCGAGGTCAGGGGGTGGCGTTTGGGCGCCGTGGGCACTGGCGAAAAAAACCACAGCGACAGCTTGCAAGGTCAGCAGGCGGCAAATTCCTGAGCGCATGGCGGGAGTCTACAGCAGCCTCCCGGGAGAAAAGCGACCGCCGCTCAGGACCTCGAAACTGAGGCTAGGTGTCGAATATATGGCCCCTGTTGCGTAAAAGTTACACACTAACCCATTGACATTAGCTGTTCTGTGCGCGACACTCTCAACGCTGTCCAAAGAGTACTTCGAAATTTCAGGGTCCCAGAGGAGCGAACAAATGGTGCTGTCCATGTGGCGAACGAAGCGAGTGCTGATCCTGTCCGTTGTGGTGTCTATGTCTGGCTTGCTGATGGGCACGGCGCAGGCGTCTGATCCGACCCACATGAGCCGTTTGATGAACACCCGCAGCTGCGTCAACTGCGACCTCTCCGGCGCGGATTTGTCCGGCTGGACGCTGGCGAAGACCGACCTGAGTGGCACGAACCTCACTGGCGCCAAGATGTACAAAGCGACGCTCACGGAGGCGAACCTGACCGGCGCGAACTTCCAGGATTGCGACCTCACCGGCGCGAATCTGAAGGGGGCCACCGGCGCGGCGCTGTTGTCCGCGAAGACCTACCAGAGCACCACCTGCCCGGACGGCTACCCCGGCCCGTGCACGCGCTGATGCGTTCGTCCACTGCTGGCAGACTTTTTTTGAACGGCCTCACGAAAGGTACATCTGTTATGAGCGAATCTCTCACACATCTTCGTCGCACCTGGTCCGGCCTCGTCTTGGCGGGTCTGATGGTGCTTCTGGCTGTATCGCAGCCCTTTGCCCGCGGCGGTGCCGTGGCGATGTCGCCGGTCGCATCACCCGCCCTGCCCTCCGAAAGCCTGGACGGCGCGCCGGTTGATACCGTCACCTCGGTCACGTTCACGATCCGCGACAACTGCGCGACGTCGACGACGTACAACCTGAAGATCAACGGCGTCTCGGTCGGCGGCCCGTCGGGTTCCGACGGCACCTGCGACGGCAACAACCTCGGCGCGGCCCGGACGCTCACGATCTCGAATCCGGCCGTGCTGGCGCAGTTCCCGGACCTCAACACGCAGTCGTGCTCGTCGTTCACCGTCACCAGCTCGGACGCGTGCAACGCGGACTACTGGGGCGGCTGCGGCCAGACCAGCCACTACACGCTGCAGAACTACGTGGATGTGACGCGCAGCGAGTCGGGCACGGAGCGGACATGCATTGTCGACAGCGTGGGCCAGAACTGCGCGACGCTGCCGAACAACTTCGCGTGGAGCAGCCAGCCGGGGTACATCAACGAGTTCAACAAGACGCGGACGACGTCGGCTGACTCGGACGCCGACGGCATCTGCAACGGTCTCGATCCGGATACCGATGGCGACGGCGTGGCGAACACGGTGGACAACTGCCCGGTCGCCCCGAACGCCGATCAGGCCGACCGCGACGCCAACGGCGTTGGCGATGCGTGCTCGAACGCCGTGGTTGCCGTGCCGTGGTCCGGTCTCGAGTCCAAGGCGCATGTGGTGTATTCCGGTGGCCAGGTGATGCTGCAGGCGGTTGCCTCCTTCGGCGGCGATGGCACTCCGATTTCGCTGACCAGCGGCACGTGGGACGCCGGCGACGGCAGCGGTCCGCAGGCGATCACCGTCTCCAACTCGCGCGTGCTCGAATTGCTCCACACGTACACGGGCGCCGTGGGCTCCCCCTACACGGCGACCATCAGCGTCGTCGATGGCCTGGGCAACACGCTCACGGACACGTTCAAAGTGCAGATTCAGGCGGACACGCTCGATACGCGCTCCAACATGGCGATCGATCGCGCGATCTGGCAGAACCACCGGGCGATGAGCATCTCCGGCACGACTGGTTTCTGCGGCGACGGCTCGGCCACGGCATGCACGGCCGGCATGGTGCAGGCGCTGGAAGTCAACGGTCACCGCCCGTCGGGTTCGCTCTTGAAGGATCCGCTCGTGGGCGATGCGGCGCGCGGTCTGCGCTACCTTCAGAACCACATGCCGCGCGTGTCGATCAACGTGCAGGGCGCGGGCAATCCGGACGTGAACGGTAACGGCTACGGCCTCGGTGAAGACTCCGGCCACGAAATCTACGCGACCGGTCAGGTCATCGACGCGTTCGTTGCGAGCGGCACCCCGAATGCCAAGATCACCGAGGGCACGGAAGCCGGTCGGACCTACAAGGACGTCGTGCAGGACATGATCGACGCCTACTCGTGGGGTCAGGACGACAACAACCAGGGCGGCTGGGTCTATAACTTCAACTCGCAGGAAGGCATTGACTCGTCCTCGTCCGGTTGGTGGGGCGTCGGCGCGCACGCGGCTGAAGTGTGGGGCGTCGTTGTTCCGCAGTGGGTCAAGAACGAGAACATGAACAAGGGCATTCCGCTGCTCCAGACCTTCAACAACACCAACGCCGGATCGGATGGCGGTTGCTCGTACCGTGCCGGCCCCGGCGACAACGGCACCGCGGACGCGGCGGCGTGCGCGATCATGATGTCGGCGGACGGCATGGCCCGTTCGAGCGCGCGCTTCACGGCCACGGAGAACTACCTCCGCCGGACGTTCCCGGGCGATGCGCTCAGCAACATCTACGCGATGTACAACGTGACCAAGGCGATGCGTCTGGCCAAGGACAACGCGGGCAACGCGGCGCCGATCACGCTGCTCGGCGGCGACAAGGACTGGTACGGCAACACGACCGATGGTTACGCGTGGCGCCTGATCAATAGCCAGGACGGCAACGGCAGCCTCGCAACGTTCGGCGGCTGGGCGAGCGGCTCGCTCGCGAATTCCTGGGGCATTCTGATCCTGTCGCCCGCGCTCTTCGAGCAGGCGCCGACGGCGGTCTGCAGCGTGAACGCGACGACGGTGTGTCAGGCCGGCGCTGTTGGTGGTTGCAACACGACCAGCAACGACCCGTACGCGACCGTGTCTCTGGACGGCAGCCAGTCGACAGCCGGTGACAACCCGATCGCGGGCTACTCCTGGAACTTCGACAACGGCGGCGCGACCAGCGACGCCACGGGCACGTCCGCGAGCACGAGCTACGCGGCGGTCGGCACCTACAACATCCAGCTGACCGTGACGGACACGAAGGGCAACGCCTCGAGCGTGACCTGCCCGGTGGCGGTGACCTCGTCGGCACTGCCCCCGATTGCGGATGCGGGCGGACCGTACACGATGTGTCTGGGGACGAATTCGCTGATTCTCGACGCGTCGGCTTCGACCGGCCGCGGATCGAACATCGTCTCCTACGAGTGGGACTTCCAGGGCGCGATCAACTTCGCGGCGATTGACGCCACGGGCGCGACGAGCGACCAGACGGCGTACTTCACGAGCCTGGGCCTCGGCACCTACGACGTGGGTCTGCGAATCCACGATGACGTCGCGGCGCCGAACACCAACACAGTGATTGGCTACTCGACCGTCACGGTGCGCGACTGCGCGCCGCCGGTGATCACGGTGCCGAACCCGATCTCGGTCATCACGCCGAACGCCAGCGCGCCGGTGAGCTTCGCGGTGAGCGCGACGGACAACATCGACGTTTCGGTGTCGGTGACCTGCACGTCGGCGCCGACGGCGGGCTTGTCGTCCGGGTCGAACTTCCCGGTGGGCACGACGACGATCACGTGCAACGCGACGGATCACTCCGGCAACGTGGCGGTTCCCGCGAGCTTCACGATCACGGTGTCGAACAACACGCCGCCGACGTTCTCGGCGCCGAACCTCACCGCGGTGGCGACGAGCCCGGCGGGTGCGGTCGTGACCTACAGCGTGGCGGGTAGCGACGATCAGGACGGCTCGGTTCCGGCGGTGTGCGCGCCGGCCTCGGGTTCGACCTTCGCGCTGGGCACGACCACGGTGAACTGCACGGTGACGGATTCGGGCGGCCTGACGGCGACCGGTTCGTTCACGGTGACGGTGACCAACACGCCGCCGACGGTGGCGGTGCCGAATGACATCAGCACGAGCGCCACAAGCGCGGCGGGTGCGGCGGTGACGTTCACGGCGACCGGTGACGACGCCCAGGATGGCGCCATCGCGCCGGTGTGCACGCCGGCTTCGGGTTCGATCTTCGCGCTGGGCACCACGGCGGTGACCTGCACGGTGACGGATGCGGCAGGGGCGTCGGCCTCGGCCTCCTTCAATGTGACGGTGACGCCGGCGACGTCCGAAACGGTGGTGAGCTGCGCGAACGCGGTTTACACCGGCTCGGCGATCGCAGGCTGCACGGCGACGGTGACCGGCGCGGGCGGTCTCAACGAGAGCGTCGCGATCGTCTACACGAACAACGTCAACGTCGGCACAGCGAGCGCCAGCGCTTCGTTTGCAGGTGATGCGTTCCACACCGGCAGCAGCGCAGCGGGCACGTTCCAGATCACGCCGGCGGGGACGACCACGGTCGTGACCTGTTCGAATGTGGTCTACAACGGCGCGGCGCAGACGACCTGCACGGCGAGCGTGACGGGCGCGGGTAGCCTCAGCGAGACGCTGCCGGTGACCTACGCGAACAACACCAATGTGGGCACGGCGACGGGTAGCGCGAGCTACGCGGGTGACGCGAACCACGACGCGAGCAGCAGCTCGGCGACGTTCACGATCGCGCCGGCGGGCACGACGACCGTGGTGACCTGCTCGAACGTGGTCTACAACGGCGCGGCGCAGGAAACCTGCACGGCGAACGTGACCGGCGCGGGTAGCCTCAGCGAGACGCTGCCGGTGACCTACGCGAACAACACCAATGTGGGCACGGCGACGGGTAGCGCGAGCTACGCGGGTGACGCGAACCACGACGCGAGCAGCAGCTCGGCGACGTTCCAGATCACGCCGGCGG
>CAYHEX010000016.1:0-28215 GCA_964355365.1 uncultured Solibacteraceae bacterium
TACGCCGAGACGGCCGAGGAGCTCGCGATCGAAGGCGACATTGCGCGCACCGCGCTCGATCGCATGCTCGCCTACTTCGGCAGCGCGCCGTTCACGCACTACACGGTGCATCTCGAACTGTTGAAGCCGCTGCCGGGCCACGACTACGGATTCAGCCAGGAGCACTACGACAGCGGCACGTTCAGCCTCGACACCTCACGCGCGATCACGGCCGCCACACCGGCGAATCAACGGACGGTGACGCTGGCCAACTACGCGCATCACATGGCGCACAGCTGGGTGCCGAAGCGTGCGTACGGCGTCGGGTACTCGCCGTTCACGTGGGAGATGCCGCCGATCATCGACACGATCTGGTTCAACGAAGGCTTCGGCCGTTACGCGTCGGTTGCCGCGCTGGCGGCCGGCATGCCCGGCGACGAGGGCCCGGCGTTTCGCGCCCGCGCCCTCGCGAACCTGCGGTCCATTGTCGACAGCGCCCCGTCGTTCATCCGCCGCATGTCGACGCCGGTGCTCTCGCGGGAAGCGTCGTTCATGTACTCGGACGATTTCCGCACGGGTCGCAACATCTTCTCGCGCGGCTCGCTCATGGCCGCTGAGATGGACGATCGCATTGTCGCGGAGACCAACGGCGCAACGAGCCTCAAGGACGCGCTACGCGCGATCGTGGCCCGGACGATTGCCACCGAGCAGCCGTTCGAGGTCGAGACGTTTCCCGACCTGATCAAAGCCGCAGTGGGCGTCGACGTGCGCGCGATCTTCGATCGCTGGATGGGGAGTCAGGAACGGTGAGTCCCTGCGACAATTTGTCTCGGGGGGGGATTTCTTCGGGGATCGATCTCGCGCTTCGCGTGGTGGAGCGTTATGTCGGCAGCATGTGGATGGCTCGTCGCAATAATTGACGTGCTCGCTCGATGTAGGCACAATAACCACATGGAACGACAGACGGTCGGCGCTCGCGAACTGAAGACCCGTCTGGGTGCCTACCTGCGCCGCGTCCGGGAAGGACGGACCGTTCTGGTGACCGACCGCGGCGAGCCGGTCGCGGAACTACGGCCTTTGCCCGTCAATAAAAGTGTGTCGGCCACACTGCTCAGGCTTTCCGGCACACGAGCTGTGACGTTGCCGGTCGGCAAGGCCATGGCGAGATTCCGCCCGATACACGGCCGAGGGCGCACGGCGTCCGAAGCGGTGATTGAGGGCCGCGAGGACCGGTTCTGACTCGCTACTTTGACGCGAGTGCGCTCGTGAAGCGATATGTGCGGGAGTCAGGCGCTGTGTCCGTCCGCCGGCTTCTCAAGAGCCATACGGGTGCCACCAGTCGTCTATCCGAGGTTGAAGTGGCATCGGCCCTCGTGCGCCGGGAGCGTGAAGGCGCGTTTTCCGCCGCCGACCGCGACCGAGCTCTCGCGTCGATCGGTCGCGACTTCGCCACACTCATCGTGATCGAATTTACTCCGCAAATTGCCTCAGCCAGCCGGGAGCTGCTGCTCCGCCATCGCCTTCGCGCCGGCGATGCGGTCCAGTTGGCGAGTTGTCTCTATCTACAACGGGAACTGGGCGAGCCAATCTCGTTCGTCGCGTTTGACGACCGTCTGACCGCCGCGGCCGCCGGCGAGGGCTTGCAGGTCGTTGCCGCATCAAAGCGGGCTCGGCGGAAGAGCGTCTAAAACGCCTGGATTGACATGCGCGTGCCAGCGCCCGGCAACAAGATGCCGCGAGGGGCACGGGCCGACCAGCGAAAGATAGAAGGACGCCTGCTCGAGGTAGCTCCCCGCGATCGGGAGCGCTGCGGGCATTCAGAATCCGGATTCGACCATCCAATCGAGCCACTGCGCGTGCCTGAGCGTCAGCGCCTGCGTCTGATCGAGCAAGTACGTGCGCTGGTAGAACGCCAACGCCCAGTCGCGAACCGCGATGTCGCGAAAGCGATCCGGATACGCGCCTTTCGCCATGATCAACAACTCGAGCGGGTACTCGAGCCGCCGCGCGCAGTTCATCGGCGACCAGGGCAGCGCGTAGACACGACCTTCGCGGACGGCTCGCAATCGCTGCAGGTCGCGGAAGTACGGAGCTTCCGCGAGTTCTCGTGGCGGATGGTACCCGGACGAGGTCGGCAGAAAGATCACGTCGGGATCCAGCGCCAGAATCTGCTCGGCATTGAGCAGCACGCGGGCGCCGGGTCCGCGGTACGCGTTGCGAGCGCCAATGATGCGCTCGATCATCCACGACTCGGCGGTGTCGGTGCCCCACACGTACGCGGCGCCGCCCGATCCGCGCGCGCCGGACGCCAGTCCAAGGTACAAGACACGCGGTTGTGATGCGGCCGGCACATCGCGCACGCGATCGTGAATCATCGTCTCGTCTGTCGCCAGGTCGTCCGCGAGCGCCGTCGCCGCACGCTCGTTGTTGAACAACCGGCCGAGCACGTCGATTTCATCGCGGAGCGTGCTGGTCCCCTGACCACGAAAGTCCGCCGGCGATCGCAGTGCCACTACGGGAATGCCCATCGTCTCGAACACACCGGCCGTACGGGCCACCACGTCAGGCGATGTGCCGATCGTGCAATCGCCCACGCGCAGAATCACCACCTGCGGCCGCGCCGCGGCGATCGTCTCGTAGTTGATCGCCTCGCCGCTCGTGCGGCTGGCGCACGGAAGATCCGCCATCCATGGGTGGAGCGCTCGCATGGTGCCCATGCCGTCAGCCATCGAGAAGGTCCGGCCGTCACTCGTCGGATACGAGTACGCCCACGTGCGCTGCTGGCTCGACGACCCAACGCTGACAAGTGTCCGAATCGTGCCGAGGCGCGTCATGACCGCCTCGACGAATCCGTCATCGATTGTTGCGACTCGCGCCAGCGTCACGGGCAGGGTGACGGCGACCCCGCGCATGTCGGTGACCACGTGTTGTTCGCCGGCGCGGGTCGTCGCCGATGGCTGACCCGTCGCAAACCGGCGCACAATCTGATGGCGGAAGATCATCGTCATCACGACGAGGCCGATCACGATGAGCAGCGCGAGACGGCGACGCGTCATGGTCGATGCTCCGGACGCAGCCGCACGCTTCTCGGCAACACGACGGTCGCACCATCGGCACTCGTCAACTCGCAGGCGTCGGGATACAGCTGCTGCAGCGTCTCCGCGTTCAGCGCGTCGGCCGGGTGTCCTTCGGCCACGACGACGCCGGACTGCATGACCACGACGCGATCGCAGAACCACGCCACGTGGTTGGGATCGTGGCTGCAGCAGAGCACGGCGGTGCCCGCCGCCGCCAGATCGCGCAGCACGCCCCAGATCAGCATCTGGTTGTGGAAATCGAGTCCCGACGCTGGCTCGTCCAGCAGGATGATCGGCGTGCGCTGGGCCACGGCCCGTGCAATCAGCACGAGTTGGCGCTGGCCGCCGGACAAGCGATCGTATGGACGCTCTGCCAGATCCGACAATCCGATCTGCGTGAGCGTGTCGTGCACGATGCGTCGGTCTTCCGCGGTGGCACGGCCGAGCAGACCAAGATACGGTGTGCGGCCGAGCATGACGACGTCCGACACCAGCAGCGGGAACGGCGGCTTGTGTTCTTGCGGCACATACGCCATCAATCGCGAACGCTGAGCGGGCAGGAGCGAATGGACGCTGTGGCCGTTCGCCGTCAGGGTACGCGCGTGGGCCTTGAGCAGACCCAGACAGGATCGAAACAGCGTGGTCTTGCCGCAACCGTTGGGTCCGAACAGTCCGCACACTTCGCCCGCCTTCGCATCGAGCGAGACGCCGCGCAATACCGCCAGGGAACCGTACGAGAACGAGAGGTCGCGGACCACGAGCATGGCGTTACCCGAACAGCCCTGCGGTACGCTGCCGCACGAGATACGCGAGGAAGGGGCCGCCGGCGAGCGCCGTGATGATGCCCACCGGAATTTCAGACGCGGTGAGCGAACGCGCGGCAGTGTCGCAGACGAGCAGGATCAGGGCGCCCATCAGCGCCGAGCCCGGGACGACAAACCGATTGTCCGGTCCCATCAGCAGGCGTACCGCGTGGGGCGTCATCAGCCCGATCCACGGGACGATGCCGACCGACGAGACCGCCACCGCCGTGGCCATCGTCGCGGCGGCCAGCAGCACACGCCGCGTGCGACGTGGATCGATGCCGAGTGTCTCGGCCTCCGGGTCGCCCATCGACAAGACGTTCAGCATCCATCCGCCGGCGATCATCACGACGAGCGCGAGGACTACCACCGGTCCGGTCGTGGCGACGTCCCGCCAGGTGGCGAAGTACAGACCGCCCATCAGCCAGAACACGATCTCGCGCAGCGCGGCGTCATCTGCGAGGTACTTCAGCATCGAGACGCCGGCCGAGAACATCGACCCGACGATGACACCCGACAGCACGAGCGTGACAATCGGCGCGTCGTCACGCGACCGCGTCAGCAGGTGCACGAGGCCCACGGCCGCCAGAGCGCCGAGGAAGGCCGCGAGTTGAACCGAGAGCGGGAAGCGCGGAACGATCATGCCCAACGCCGCGCCGAACGCGGCGCCGGATGACACGCCAAGGATGTAGGGCTCGACGAGCGGGTTGCGAAACGCGGATTGAAAGACGGCGCCCGACGACGCGAGCGCGGCGCCGACGATGATCGACAGCAGCACGCGTGGGAATCGAAGATTCCACACCACGGCGGACGAGACACTCGCGTCGGTCGGACCGAATCCGAGATGGCCGACGAGCACCCGGAAGACGTCCATCACTGAGACTTGGTAGGCGCCGATCGTCAGCGCCGCGAGGCCGCTGACAACGACGGCGATCGCCATTACCACGATCCACCTCGACGCCGGCGCATTCGAGAGATCGAGAGTTGGTTTGTGGGGGGACATGGCGACGCCGCGTGGCAGGTTGGATCGTAGCACGATCATTCTCTCGTGCTACGCTCGCGACATGTCGGCGATCGACTACGCGCGGCGCTATCGCGAAGAAGTTCTGCGGAGCAATCGGCCGGAGCGTGAGCCGTGCTACTGGGACACACGCGCGCGAGCGATGAGCGAGCGTGTGTTTCAATCGGAGTACGCGGCGCAGTTCATCGCGCGGATGGATCTCACCGGCTGCGAGACCGTGCTGGACGTGGGCTGTGGTCCGGGGACGATCGGCGTGTCGATCGCGTCGAAGTTGACGCATGTCTACGGGCTGGACTACAGCGAAGGCATGCTCGCCGCGTTTCGCGACCATGCGGCACGACGCGGGCTGACGAACGTCACACCCATTCTGCGAGCCTGGGACGACGACTGGTCCGACGTGCCGGTGTGCGACGTGGTGGTCGCCTCGCGGGCGACCGCCGTTCGGGATTTCGAGCGCGCCGCCCTGAAGCTCGCCTCAAAGGCGAAGCGGCGGGTGTACCTCACCTATCCGGCCCACGGCCGATTCATCGGCGATGACATCGCCCGGGCGCTGGGCCGGCCGAGCGAGCCGCTGCCGGACAGCGACTGCGTACTCGGCGTCCTGCATCAACTCGGGTTTCCCGCGCGGCTCGACTACGTGACGGACCCGAATCCCTTCGATGGCTGCGCGATGTTCGACGCGTTCGCAGCGAAGGCGCGCGCGCTGCTCGGCAATCTCGCCGCCGGCGACTCCGAGACACTTCGCGAGTACTTCAACGTCCATCGTGACGCCCTCGGCCGCCAGAAGATGGTATGGGCGTTCATTCAGTGGTCGATGTAACCGTCTCACCCCGCTCTGAAACCGCCGGGATCTGCTACCGTAATGTCGAGGTATCCCACATGATCAGCCGACGTCAGCTTCTCATCAGCACGCCCGCCGCCGCCCTCGCCACCGTCATCGCCACCCGCACGTCGGCCTCGCTCGCCGCAGCGCCTCAGGCGGCGCCCGCGCCGCCGACCGGACCGTTCACGCTCCCCGCGCTTGGCTACGCGGTCGACGCGCTCGAGCCGCACATCGACGCGCAGACGATGACAATTCATCACGACAAGCACCACCAGGCGTACGTCACGAACCTCAACACCGCCGTCGCGAGCGCACCGGAGCTCAAGACGCGCACCGTCGATGACCTCGTGAAGAATCTCAACACGCTGCCCGAAGCCGTGCGCACGGCCGTACGCAACAACGGCGGCGGCCATTTCAACCACACGATGTTCTGGACCAGCCTGAAGAAGGGCGGCGGCCAGCCGCCGACGGCCGAACTGGCCAAGGCCATCGACGCGTCGTTCGGCTCGTTCGACAAACTCAAAGCGCAGCTCACGACGACGGCCACGGGCGTCTTCGGCAGCGGCTGGGCGTGGCTCAGTCTGGATCCCTCGGGCAAACTCATCGTCGAAGGCGCGCCGAATCAGGACAACCCGATCACGCGCGGCAACAAGCCGATCCTGGGCATCGACGTCTGGGAACACGCGTACTACCTGAAGTACCAGAACCGCCGCAAAGACTACGTCGACGCGATCTTCAACGTGATCGACTGGGACATGGTGCAGCAGCGGTTCTCGGCCAAGGGCTGATACCCATTCACCGCCGCTCATGCTGAGCATCGTCAGGCTCGTCGAGCGGAGCCCCTCCTACTTCTTTGGGGCTTCGACCCAGCCCTTGCTCTTGAAGACGGCCCAGAGCGCCATTGCGTGCCACGGGAGGCCGAACTTCCGGCGCGTGGCGTGATCGCTGTCCCACGCATCGCCACAGCTGCGCTCGTTACCCCTTGCCGCTGTCCACCTTGGCCACAATCGCCGGCGTCACTTCGTCGAACCGCAGCATCTTCGTGCCGTGGTGGTCTTTGACGAATTCCTCGGCGTCCGCCCTGGTCGCCAGCGGCACGAACTCGTGGCCCATGGGACCGGTGACATCGGATCCGATCACGTAGAAGGCCTCGCGCGCATCGACCTTCTTGAGATCGTAGAAGTCGGTGACGACGATCGTGGTGATGGCGTCGCGTGTGCGGCCCGGCGCGTACTCAGACAGCGCCTGCAGATACTTGAACAGGTCCTTGGCGCCATCGAAATGATCCGCGCGGCCGTCCTTCCAGACGACCGTCGCGACCCACGCCGGGTACTTCGACACGATCATCCCGCAGACCGGGCACAGCGACTTCTCACCGGGCTTGGCCGCAACGACCTGCCCTGTTGCCGTCTGCGCCCGCGCGGGGACCGCCGCCCCCGCGCACAGCAGCAGCACAACCGGGATCCAGGCAAGTCGTCTCAACGCGCGGCCGCCCCGCCGCCCTTGGCCGTCTCGCGGCGCTTCTTGAGGTTCGCGGCCACCGACTCGGCCACATCCGAATAGGCCGCGATCAGCGCCTTGTCGAACGCCACGACCTCGCCGCCATTCGCGATCTTCGCCGCCTCGGCCACCTCAACAGTGCTGAACGCGGTCTTGCTGCGCTTGCTCATCACGCTGGGCAGTGAACTGCCGACCAGATAGGTCGCCGTCTGCGCATCGATCAACGGCTTGATCTCGGCCGTCGACGCGTTGTCGCCGACCCAGAATCCCCTCGGTCCCTTGCTCATGTTCACCGTGAGGCTCGTCATCGCGCAGCGGATCGAGCACAGGCCGTCGACCGTGCCATCGCCGTAGGAGATCAGCATGCGGGAGAAGTGAAAGCGCTTGCGGTCCATGTTGCAGTACGCGCAGCGGGGATACTTCTCGATGTCGTTGACGTTCGGTTCGGGATCGGCCGGCGTGGTCGGCGCCGGCGCCTTCTGCGCAGGCGTTCCCATCCCCATGCCCATCCCGCCCTGGGCGTCGAGCAGCGCGGAACCCAGACTGCCTGCGGCGGCAGCGGCGAGTACGTTGGTGATCATGTGACGTCGATTCATGGGGTGACTCCTGCGGTGGTTGATCCAATGAGGATGAGATGCGAGCGGAGGACGATGACCGTCGCGACAATGGCGACGGCGGCGAAACCCGCGGCCGAGAGTCGCGCGAACGTCGTGCACATCGGCGGAATGACGGCGCGAAGGCTCGGCACGGTCACGAACCGCTGCACGGCGCCGGCCGACAGCCCACTGGCCGTCGCGACGAACAGCGGAATGTAGAGGGCATAGCCGATGTAGCCGTAGTCTGATTTCAAGAGGCAGAACGGGCAGTGATGCATGGGCTGCTCGTACACGTACACCGACACGAACGCGATGATGCCGGCCACGCCCGCGACACCGGCCACCAGACTGGTCGCCGCCAACGCGTATCCGCCGCGCCGGCGGATCGCCACCCACAGCGACGTCGCGACCGCCACAGCGAGACTCCCGTAGAACGCAACCATCGCGGGCACCGGTGGCCACGACGACAGATCGCCGGACAGCCCGCGGACGCGGCTGGAAAACAGGCGGGAGCAGCACGAGGTGATCACGTCGGCGTGCAGGCCGAGAAAGTAGCGCCACTGCAGCACGGCCGCGACGAGGAGCAGTGGCCCGAAGGCGAGCAGCAGGGTGTATTTGGTGCGCACCAGTGGATAGTCGGGCGCCTGAATGTCGGCGTGGTTCACGGCGAGCCAGGTGGCGGCACTGAAGAACACGGCGATCTGCGCCAACAGCGCGGGAAAGCCCCAGGTGTTCACGTTGAGCGTGCCCACGGCGCACATCGCCCCGACGAACATCGTCGACATCCGGTCCGCGTTGAACACGTACAACAGCAGCGAGACCAACTGCACGCCGAGCACGAAGGCGACCATCGTCGACATGAGATAGGTGCGGCGCTCGAGGCAGAGTTGTCGCTCGCTGCCGCTCCGCAGATCCCAATGGCGAAGGATCGACACCGCGAACGGCGCCACACCGACCACCACCGCGACGTTGGCGGCCGACGCGATGAGCAGCGCGAGAATCGCGGGCTGGAACAGCATCACCGGTCTCCCACGACGCGTCCGTCGCGCAACGTCACCACGCGTTGCACGACCTGCGACTCGACGACCATCGGATCGTGGCTGGTCAACAGCACGGAACGGCCTTGTGTGACCAGCATCTCGAGAATCCCGAGAAACTCCTTCGAGAGCGCGGTATCGAGATTGGCCGTCGGCTCATCCGCCACGACGATCTCGGGGTCGTTGATGAGTGCGCGCGCGATCGCGACCCGTTGTTGTTCGCCGCCCGAGAGCCACTCCACTCTCGCGGTCCGCCGGTGACTGAGATGCAGCTGATCGAACAGCGCCTCCGCGCGCGCGCGGAGCGCGGCCGGGTCGCCGCCGATCGGATACGCGGGCAGCATCACGTTGTCGATGGCCGACAAGCCGCGAATGAGATGGAACTGCTGGAAGACGAAGCCGAACGTGCGACGACGGATGCCGGTGAGAAATCGTTCGGGCAGTCCGGAGATATCGGCGCCCTTCAGCGTCACGCGGCCTTCCGTGGGTCGCGCGAGGCACCCGACCACGGTGAGCAGCGTGGTCTTGCCGGACCCGCTGGGACCATAGAACACCGTGACCTGCCGGGCGGGAATCGACAGATCGATGCCTTGCAGCGCCCAGTATTCGTTGTGGCGTCCCTGATTGAACGCCTTGCGGATGCCGGTGAGCTGGATCATGTCAGCCACGCATCACCGTGTCGGGATCGGTGGTCGCCGCGCGCCAGATCGGCACGATCGTCGCGGCGGTATACGGCAGCACCGTGAATACAAACAAGGTCGTCAGCTGCAGTCCGTCCACCGCGGGCGTCAGCACCAGGCGCGGCGACATGACCGACCAGCCTTTGAGGACGGGCTCGAAGAGAGCCGACGAACCGTAGAAGACGTGCAGGTAGGCCGCAAGGTAGCCGAGACAGAACGCCGTCACCGACAGGAGCGCGCCTTCCCAGAACTTCATCCGGATCACGTCGCTCGTTTCCCACCCGATCGCTTTCAGAATGCCGATCTCGCGCGTTTCGTCCGCGGTGAGTCCCGACGCCTTCTCCAGCGCGAGGATCGCAAACGCGATGACGGCGCCGGTGAGGAGCACGAGCAGCAGCCCCTCGCGCCAATTGAAGATCGCCTCGTACGTGCGGAGCACTTCGTCGCGGACGATGGCGCGGGTGTTCGGGAGGCGCGTCGTGACCTTCGACGCGATCGTGGCGAGTTCCTGCGGGTTGGTCACGGCCAGCGCGATGTCGGTGTACTGCCCCAGCGGGTAGTCGAAGAAGGCGCGGAAGTCATCCTCGCTGACGAGCACCAGATCCGCGGTAAAGAGACTCGAGTCTCGCGGCAGGATCGCGTCGATCTTGAACGTGAACAACTGGCCGGTGTACGACTCCCACACCATCGGCGTGCCGACCTGCAGATCCAGCACCTCGGCCACCGATGCGCCCACCGTCGCGTGTCCGGTGGTCACCACCACACCGTCGGACGTCGGCGCCATGAACGTGTAGTTCGCGCGCGTCTGCGCGTCGTAGTAGTAACCCCAGAGGCGGCCGACCTTCGATCGGATGCCCCGGATGCCGTCGAGACGTTGGAGGTAGCTTTCCGGGATCAGATCGTGGCGGCCGGCGGTCATGCGCTGCACCGTCATGTCGGGCGCATTCGTCAGGGCACCGATGGCCTCACGACGAATCGCATTCGTGAAGAGCATCACGGACGCGAGCAGGAACACGATCGCCGCATACACGACCAGGAGCACCAGCGTCTTGGTCTTCCGCCGCGCCAGCGACGATAGCGTGAAGTCGATGAGGTTCTGTTGCCGGGTGATCCAGGCGCGCATGAGGAGGACCGCTACCGTCCCGGCCCGATGAGCGATCCGCTGGGAAAGTGCTCCAGTGCACCGGGACCATCCTGGAATGCACTGTGGCCGTCGGCCTGCGACGGATGTCGCGTGTAGCGGGCTTCTGTGAACAGGCTGAGGTCCGTGAGGCCGAGCTGCCTGACCAGATCGGCGTTGACCTGACGGACGGAGGCGCGCCGGGCGTGTGCTCGCTGCGCGTCGACGAACGTGACCGCGCACAAGACCGCGAGCAGGGCCAGCGCGAGCAACGCACGCGACGAGCGCCTTCGCATGGCTACTTCAACGGCGCCGGCGCGCGGAACTTCGGATTCTTCAAGAACGCCTCGTCGGTGAGCGAGCGGAGGAAGGCAACCAGGTCCGCCTTCTCCTGCTTCGTCAACGTGAAGCCCTTCACGAATCCGCTCTTGTAGGGGTTGGTCGAACCCACGCCCTTGTTCGGGCCCGCGTGGATCGTGCGGCCGCCGGCCGCGTAGTGATCGATCACGGCGTCGAGCGTCGGCACAGAACCATCGTGCATATACGGCGCGGTGACGGCGATATTGCGCAACGTCGGCGCCCGGAACTTGCCCATGTCTTCCAGATCGCCGCTCACCGAGTACACGCCTTCGTTCGGATAGGGGTACTTGCCCTTGGCGTCGAGATTGTAGAGGCCGTTGTTGAAGAACTCGAACTCGACGAACTGCTTGCCGACGTGATCCTCCGTCTCCGTCATGTTGAAGCCGCCATGACAGTGGAAGCACTCGGTCTTCTCGTCGAAGAACAGCCGTTCGCCGCGCTTGGCCGACGCGGACAGCGCGTTGGTCTCGCCCGAGTAGCGGAAGCGATCGTAGGGCGCGCGACCCGAGATGATCGATCGCTCGAACGACGCGATCGACGCGGTGATGTTGTGCAGAGTGATCGGCTCGGCCTCGCTGGGAAATGCCGCGGCGAACATCGTGCGGTAGCCGGCGACCTTCCTCAACGACGCGAACAGGATCTCGTCCCGACCCGCGAGGCCCATCTCCACCGGCGTCTCGCCGAACATCGGCAGCAGCGCCTGCGCCTCGAGCCGGCGCACCGTTGGATTGCCCCACGTGAGCACTGGCGTGTAGGCCAGATTCACCAGGCTCATCGCGCTGCGCGGATGCACCGCACCGGTCGCGCCGATCGCCTGCGGCTTCGCGTCGGTGAACGCCAACTGCGGCAAGTGACACGTGCCACACGACGTCGAGCCGTTGATCGAGAGGCGCGTGTCGTAGAAGAGTTGACGCCCGAGCGCCACCTTCTCGACCGTCATCGGGTTGTCAGCGGGGACCTTTGGCTCAGGGAAGCCGTCAGGCAGATCCCACGTCCACGGCGTCCCCGACGACTGCGTGCCCGCTGAAACAACGGCGATGGCAGCCAACCAGGCCACCATCGCCACCCCTCCCCACCGACGCGCGATCATCTTGGGGATGACCTACCGGCGGGGAATGGACGTGAACACGCTCTGCGCGCCGGCCGGAACGTCGCCGAACGGCAAACCGAGCGTCGCGAACACACCCTTGCACTCGGGATCGTTGCTCCCCGACATGCAACCGCTGGCGGTGTCCTTCGTGTTGACGTCCACATTCGACTGCGCGAGCATCGCGGCGAGGTCGAATTGCACGGCCTGCGCGGCCGCATTGAACGACGCCAACAGGACCTTGGGCTTGTTCTCGTTGGTACAGGATGTCGGCACCGACGTGGGTCCGTTGTCGGGTGAGCAGTTCGTGCTGCCGAGGTGGAGCACCCAGCCCTGCGGCTGGCCCGTCGTCTTCATGTCGATGCGCGCGAACTTGTAGCCGGCGTTCCAGTTCCAGAAGAGCCGTGACAGGTTGAGCGGCGATGGCGCGGTGGTCGGGTCCTTGTGGTTCACGTCGAACGGTAACCCGACGTCGAAGCGCAGGCCGACGTACTCACCCGCCGGCACCGTGCCCTCGATGAACGCGCGCGTGTCGGGTGTGCCGTTCGAGCAGGTCGCCGTGCCGTCTTCGACGTCGATGAGGGCGGCGTTTCCGCTCTGCCACTTCCCGTCCTGCGTGAGCGCGACGGCCGTCTCCGTGCCGCTCTTGTCGATGAGAGCCACGCCCGATACGAAGAACCGGAAATCACTGACCATGATCGTCGACTTCGTCGTGCCGATGCCCTCGTACTTCTGTCCGCAGGCAAACGGCTTGTCGCCAACTACCGCCGCGAAGTTGATCTGCACCGAAGCCGGCGCCGTCTCCGCCGCCAGCCCCACGACCATGGCGGCAGCGATCGCCGACGCCGACACACCCGCCCGAATATTCATGGAACACAGTGTGTCACTGGCGGGCCGCCGCGGAGACTGCGGCAAATTGTCGCAGCCGGAACGGCCGCGGCGCCTTCTATACTTCCGCCATGCGTACACGACTGGCTCTCCTGCTGTCCCTGGTCGCGGCGTGGATCGCCGCCCCGACCGCGTCGCCGATGTTCCACTTCGAGCTGATTCGCAGCACGCCCGCGGCCAACGTCACCGTGAAGACGACGCCGGCGCGGCTGCAGCTGTGGTTCACGCAAGT
Organism: uncultured Solibacteraceae bacterium; assembly: GCA_964355365.1. Lineage (GTDB taxonomy): Bacteria > Acidobacteriota > Vicinamibacteria > Vicinamibacterales > SCN-69-37 > SCUN01. The sequence goes on from CAYHEX010000016.1 coordinate 13,204, forward strand.
GCCCGCGGCCGGCGTGAGCGTGATCGCTCTCAAGAACGACGCGGGCGATGTGGCCCTCGGCAAGACCGTCATCGTCGCCGCCGAGAAGTCGATGTGGGCCGAACCGGCCAAGCCGCTGACGGCCGGCACATACACCCTCCACTGGCGCGGCGCCGGCGATGACGGCCACGTGCAGCAGGGCGACATCGTCTTCACGGCTGCCGTGAAATAGCGTGCGACATCTTGTCGCAGCCTGCCTTGCCTGCGACGCGCCTACGATTCCTTCATGCCTGATCGCGGACCCTCGCTGCTTCTTGTGCTGGCACTGCTCAGCGCCACCGTCGGCGCGGCCCCGCAGACGATTGTGCTGCAGCCATCGGCTGAAGCGACGGCCCTGTTTCATCGAGTGATGAGTCCGTATTGCCCGGGCCTGCTGCTCTCTGACTGCCCGTCGCCAGACGCAGGCGTCCTGCGCCGAGAGATCAAGGAGCGAATTGCGAAGGGCGAGCGCGCGGACGACATCGAGCGCGAGTTGTATCGCACATTCGGCAACGACCTCCGTACGGCGCCGCCCACCGACGGCTTCGGCCTCAGTGCCTGGGTGATTCCGTGGATCGTCTTCGCCGCGGCCACTGTGCTCGTCGTCGTCGCCATCGTGCGGACGCAGCGGCGGGAACCGGAGGGCGCGGCTTCGCCCGCGTCCGACGGCACGATCTCCGCTGACCTGATGGACCGGATCGACGATGCGCTGTCCGAGATCCGGTGACGCTATTGCGACCGGGGGTACTTCGCGAGCTTGCGCTGTAGCGATCGGCGGTGCAGGCCAAGCCATCGCGCCGCTTCGGACACATTGCCGCCGCACTCGACCAGCACACGATTGATGTGCTCCCATTCCATGCGATCGAGCGACATCGGCTTGAGGGCGTCGGCGGTCGTGAAGCCGGCGTCGGCCTCGCGATCAAACGCCGCGAGGATCTCGTCCGTTTCCGCCGGCTTTGTCAGATAGTGCGTGGCGCCGCGGCGCACGGCGTCGATCGCCGTCGCGATGCTGCCGTAGCCGGTCAGCACGACAATGCGCGTGTTCGGGTCGGCGGCTTTCAGTTGAGCGATCAGATCGAGACCGTAGCCGTCGGGGACGCGCAGATCGATAACCGCGAACTCCGGAGCGTCGTTCGCGATGCACACCTGCGCCGCAGCCGTGGTGCTCGCTTCGGCGACGTCGAAGCCGCGCGCGGCGATCGCTTTCGCCAGTCGCGCTCGCAGGACGTCATCGTCTTCGAGAATGAGCATGAGGGGGCGCGACGTCATGAGCGTTCCCCCGCCGTGGGTGTCCGGGGTAGGTCGAACTCGACGGTGGTGCCCTGGCCGAGTGTGGAGTCAATCGTGAGCGCACCGCCGAGCTGCTGCGCGGTTGCGCGGGCGACGAACAGGCCGAGCCCCATGCCGTGCGTCTCGGTGCGCGTCGTGAAGAACGGCTCGCCGGCGCGCGCCAGCGTGTCCGCCGTCATGCCGACACCCTGATCCGACACGGTCAGCACCACGCGGTCGCCTCCGGACGAGGCCACCGAGACCATGACGAGGCCATCCGCGGACGCCTGCAGGCCGTTGGCGATGACGTTGTCGAGCGCTCGAGCTACGATCGCGATCGGCCATGTGACGGCGAGCGATCGCTGACCGACGACATGGATACGACTGCGGTCTGCCGCTGGCCGCGCATCGATGGCCCGCTCGATCGTGTCGCTCACCGGTCTGGCACCGATGACGGCCGAGCTCTCATCGGCGCGGCCGCTGAGAGCCGTCAGAATCCGCCGGGAGCGTGTGAGCTCCGCGCGAATCAGGGCGATGTCATCGGCAAGCGCACCGCCGCCCGGCAGTGCCGCCGCCGCATGCGCCAGTTCGCCGGCCGCGACCGCGATGGTGCTGAGCGGTGTACTGAGTTCATGCGCCGCGCCGGCCGCCATCGACGCCAGACTCATGAGACGCGTCTGGCGGGCGGCGTTCTCACGCAGCCGCGATAGCGCCAGGTCGCGGCGTTCGATCGCGAGCGCCAGACGCGTGACGAGCGCGCCGATGATGATCGCGGTGATGACGAACGCCCACAACATCCCTCGCATGTGCTCGCCGATCTGGGGATGCATCGTCGCCGCTGCCGACAGCTCGGAGGTGGGCGCCGCCAGCTGTATGCCGTATCCAACCACGGACAGTGCGGTGACGATCCACGCCCAGGGCAGACCCAGCACGAGAGCCGCGAGCACGATTTCCACAAGAAAGAAGATGCTCGCCGGGTTCAGAATACCGCCCGACTGCGCCAGACATCCGGCCAACAGCACCACGTCGCCGCAGACGAGAATGCCGGGCACGCGCGACGTCAACATCTGGGGCGCCCGCGCTGCTCGCTGAAGCCAGATGTTCGACAATGCGGCCACCAATAGCGCGGCGCCGGCGTAGAGCGGCGAACCCGCGACACCGAGCGCGGTCTTTCCAAAGACGATCGCACCGACACACGCCGCCAGCGTCGTCCAGCGGACGGTAACGAGCCAGGACAGCTCAATGCGGTCGGTCGGTCGCGCGGGCATGCCCCCCATCATAGGGGCACTCGTCTAGCGTGTCTTCAGCACCCTCGCCGCCACGTCGGGAAAATCCGTGAACATCCCGTCAACGCCGAGGTTGATGAACTGACGGACTTCCTTCGCCATGTCGCCGCCGTAGCCGGCCGGCAGGAATTGCGCTTCCAAGCGAAGGGTCCAGACGTGCACGAACAGGCCGGCCGCGTGTGCGTCGGCGACGAGCGTTGTGGGCGTCTGTGTGTTGCCGTCCTTGTCGACCGGAATCAGCAGGCGCTTCTCCGCGCCAACACCGTCTGCGAAGGCACGCATCTCCGCAAGCTTGGCGGGAGTAACGGCGGCCGCGCTGCTCACCAGCATCACCAGCCGGGCGGCCGTGAGCGGCCGCATCCGCTTCAGGCTCGACGCCTCGAACGACTGAATGAACACCGGCGATGTCTTCTGTGTCAGGCCGCGCTTCGCCAGCGACGCGAGCATCGGCTCTTCGATCGGCAGGTTGATGCCGCGAAAGTACGTCGGGTGCTTCGTCTCTGGATAAACGCCGATCGTCCGCCCGGTCTCCCGAGTCTTCCGCCCAGCTAGATCCAGCACTTCGTCGAATGTGGGAATCTGATACTGACCGTCGTAGGCATGCGACCGGAACTCGAGCCGCTCTTTGGCACGCAGCGTCTTGATCTCGGCCAGCGTGAAGTCTTCCGTAAACCAGCCGCTCATCGACTGGCCATCCACGCTCTTCGTCGTCTTTCGCGCCGGAAACTTCTCCGCCACATCCGTGGTGGTGCCGATCTCGTTCTCGTGGCGCGCAATCAGCACGCCGTCTTTGGTGCTAACCAGATCGGGTTCGATCACGTCAGCGCCCATCTCGATCGCGAGCGTGTAGCTCTCGATCGTGTGTTCAGGGCGATGGCCGCTCGCCCCGCGGTGGGCGATGATCAGCGGAACAGGTGCGGCAGTGAAGATCGCGCTCGCGAGCACGAGGCCCGCCAGCGATCTGCCGAGCACTACCATACGATCTTCGCGCCGAGCTGCAACTGGCGCGCTTCGTAGGTGCTCGTGATGGTGCCGAACGCCGCGCTGCTGCGGTTGCCGTTGGGCGGACCGTAGTTCACGCGATTGAAGAGGTTGAAGGCTTCGAGCCGCAGTTCAATACGGCCCTGCCGCGGCAGTGAGACCTGCTTGATGAGCGCCGCGTCCACCTGTCGGAAGTTCGGGCCACGCACCGAGTTGCGCTTCGCGTCGCCAAACGGCTTGCTCGGATCGGTCGGCACCGACACGCACGCCGGGTTGAACCACCCGGTGATGGACTTGCTGGACGCGTACGGATCGCACGTCACGTTCGGACGGTAGTTGTTGGCGCCCGAGAAGTCGTTCGTGATCGACGACACCTGGAAAGACGCCGCCGGGCTGTAGGTGAAGGTCACCGCCTCGCCGGGCGTCATCGTGTTGACGCCCGAGAGCTGCCATCCGCCGAACAGCAGATCGATCGGCGTCGACCAGTTGTTGCCCCACCGCTTGCCCTTGCCGAACGGCAGCGACCACACGAAGCTCGTGGTGCTGTTATAGGGCTGGTGATAGCCGGACAGCGCGAAGTCGGCGTCGAGGTTGCGCGCGTCCTGCGGACCGGGGAAGTTGCCGTTCTGATTGTCGAGCGCGAGCGCGGCGTTGTCCTTGGCTTCCGACAGCGTCAGCGAGCTGAGCAGCGTCAGGTCGCGCGAGCGGTACTCGGCCTTCATCTGCAGCGCCTTGTACTGCGACTTGCCGCCGTTGAACACGTAGGTGATGTCGCCGAAGCCCGCGATCGGCCGGCGCGACGCCAGCGACTGGGAGCCGGCCGCGTTGTTCACCGCCGCCTGATTGAGGTTGGCGACCAGGAGCAGGTCGCTCGCCTTGTTGCCGACATACGCGACGTCGAACACAAAGTGCTGGCCGACCTGCTGCTGCACCGACGCGTACCAGTTCTGCACCATGCTCGAGTGGTAGTCGCTCGGGATGTAGCTGATGAGCGCCGTGGCGGCATTGAACGCCGCGGGATCGGTCAGCCCGGTGGGATAGCCCTGCTCGGTCGTGCGGAAGCTCGCCGCGGTCGGATCGGTCTGCGACACCGACGCGCGCACCACCTGCGGGCCGTTGATCGCGAGGAGGTTCGCCGAGCCGATTCGGTTCGAGTGCACGTAGCCCACGCCCCAGCCGCCGCGAACGACGGTCTTGGGCAGCAGGGTGTACGCCAGGCCCAGACGCGGCGCCACGTTGTTGCGATCCGGCTTCACGAGCGCGCGGTTGTACATCGAGCCGCTCGACGCGGTGATCATCTTGTTGGTCGTCGGGTCGTAGTTCGTGAGCTGATTGTTCTTCTCGAACAGCGGCGTCGCGTACTCGTAGCGCAACCCGACGTTCACCGTCAGCTTGTCGTTCACCCGCACATCGTCCTGCAGATACAGGAAGTGCATGTCCTGCCGGACGTTGGCGACAAAGAGCGTGCTGAGCGCGTAGCCCGATCGCAGGCCGAACATGAAGTCGGCGAGGTTGTAGACGTTGTTCGCTGCGGCCCCGGCCGGACGAGAGAACTGGCCCGAGTAGGTGTCGAGGCCGAAGAGCGGGTTCACGTCCTGCACTTCGACGTTGATGTGCTGGTACTCGTAGCCGGCCTTGAACGACTGCTTGCCCATCAGCCACGTGTAGTTCACCTTCGGGTTGTAGACCGTCGGATACTGCCACTGGGGATTGGTCGCCTGGCGACCGAAGGCCGAGACGCCGGTCACGGTCTGCGACGGCAGACCGCCGGCAATGCGCGGATCGGTGGGCAGACCGCTCAGACCGTAGTCCTCGCTCGATCCGAGCGCGGGCGGGTTCTTGCCGCCCTCAGTGGCCGACCAGCCCAGGCGCACTTCCAGCAGCGACGTCGATGTCGGCGTGTAGGTAGAGCCCAGCACGAGCTGTTTGTTACGCGCGTAGATGTTGCCGTTGCCGCCGCCACCCGAGGGCAGCGGAACGGACGCTTCGTCCACGGTGTTCAGATTGCGAAAGCCATAGCGGCCGAACACGCTGAGCTTCGGGCTGATCTTCAGATCCACCTTGCCGCCGGCCTTGTTCGATTCGTTCGTGAACTGCTGCAGGATCTGGTAGTTGTTGGCCGTGCCGGCCACGTTCGGATCCGGGAGGCCGCTCAGCACTTTGCGCGCGAACGCGGTCATCGGAATCGCCGTGCCCGCCGGATAGACCGTGCCCGTGCGCGGGTTGCGCACGCTGACGCTCAGCACGCCGGACTTCTGCGCCAACGAGGGGATGGTGGAGAACGCCGGCAGCTTGCGGTTCTGCCGGAACGCCTCGACGTCGGCGAAGAAGAACGCGCGGTTCTTGGCAATTGGGCCGCCAACGACGCCACCGAACTGATTGCGGCGCAGCGGCGGCTTGGAGCCGTCCACCGGCTTGAAATAGGTCTCGGCGTTCAGCGTGGTGTCGCGGAAGAACTCCCACGCCGACACCTTGAGCTGATTGGTGCCGCTGCGGTAGGCCACGTTCACGGTGGCGCCGGCAGCGCGGCCGAATTCGGCGCTCTGGTTGTTGGTCACCACGCGGAACTCATCGACCGCGTCCGGCGACGGCTGCATCACCTGGTTCGAGAAGCCTTGGTTGCTCGTGCCGTACGCGTTGTTGTCCACGCCGTCGATCAGGAAGTTATTGAAGACACTGCGGAGGCCATTCACGTTGAAGGCGCCTTCGCGCGGTGTGCCGTTCGTGATCTTGTTCAGCGACGACTGGCGCACACCTGGGGTCAGCAGGGCGAGCTGCGAGTACTCGCGGCCGTTGAGCGCGAGCTGACGCATCTGGTCGCCCGTGATCACCTGGCTGCGCTGGCTCGACTCAGTGTCCAGCAGCGCGGCGCCCGCTTTCACTTCGACCCGCTCGGAGATCATGCCCACCGCCATGGTCAGCGTCACCCGCTGACGCGCACCGACCTGAACGGTGATGTTGTCGAGCAGCGCCAGCGAAAAGCCGGTCTTCTCGGCGGTGACCAGGTAGGCGCCCGGCTTCACGGTGAAGAACTCGAAGTTGCCTTCCTTGTCGCTGAGTTGAACCACCGACATGCCTGTGCCGCTGTTGGTGAGCGTCACGGTCGCGCCGGTCACGGCGGCGCCGGTCTTGTCGCGCAGCGCGCCGACGACGGATGCGGTTTCGAACTGCGCCCAGGCGGGCGTGCTGAAGATCAAAAGGAGAACAAGCAGGAGAACCACGCGCTTCATCAAAGCCACCTCGTTGGAGAGAAGGCATTGTAGGAATGCGCGTGTGACGGATCAGCGAAGCATCCGTGACGTCGGGTTCAATTCGCTGCGCTAATGCTGTGACAGCACCGCGGCCACGCGCCGCAACCGCGCTTCGGCATCGGCGGCGACTTGATGCAGTTCGATCGGCTGCGAGGCCGGATCCACGCCGAGCATCGCCAGCGGATTGACGAGGCGAACCACACAGACACCAGGGGCGTCTTCTTCCACCGTCACGTTGCACGGCAGCAGCAACCCGATTTCGGGTGAGGCCACGAGCGCCTTGAGGGCGAGCGGCGGATTGCAGGCGCCGAGAATCACGTAGGGCCGGAAGTCGGCGCCGAGTTTGTCGCGAAACGCCTTCTGCATATCGATCGAGGTGATGATGCCGAACCCCTCAGTCTGGAGCGCCAGACGCGTGCGCTCGAGCGCGTCGGCAAACGGCATCATGAGACGGACTTCAGTGCCAAGAATCGAGGTCATGAGACCTCCTTTCCTCCATCATAGGCGCGGATCACGCTCAGCGGCAGAGTTACGGCTAAGACCCTGGACCGTGCCAATGACGCGCCTTCCGGACGACGGCTCCTGCCGCGCGCTTTGCCGCCCGGACACCCAGCGTCGACTCTCCGGTCAGTGTGCCCACAGCGGTGCGGGTCAACCACGTCATTGGGTACTCTGCGACCGTGCACGTTGCGCACGGGCCGGTCTTGGGGCCGAACGCCCTGAGCGCATCGCGCCAGTGCGCCAGGGCCGCATAGGCTTCGATCAGACCGACACCATTCACACCGACCTGTGCAACAACCGCGTCCCGATGCTGGGCCACGTCACTGCGCACCTGACAGCACGCCACCACCGAACCGTCCCAATCAATCACCAGATGCCTGGAGGGCGCGTAACACGGCGCCACCCGCTGCGTCCGCCGAGCGTGTGTAACCAATCCGCCCCGATTGGACATCCCCCGCTGCATGCTCGCGCTGTTCCGCACGACGACGATGACCTGAATGCCGATCGCGTCGATGCGGCTCGACAGTTCCGGTACCGTCGTCTGGATCGTGGCCGACGCACCGATGCGTTCCAGAAACCGCTCGTGATAGTCCCGCGCCGCGTCCAGATCGTACGTGTCGGCATCCGGCATGTAGAGATCAACCAGCAGATAGTCGAGGCCGGCCGCGACGAGTTCCGCCAGAAACGCGCCATCGAGATAGTCACCGTTCGAGTCGATACAGATGTGCGACTGGGGGGCCGCTCGCCGGACCTCAGCGATTCGTTCGATGATCCGCCTCTCGGACAACGGCTCCGAGTAACGACACCAGAAGAAGCTGCCGTCGTAGTCGCAGTCGTGCAGATCGCGCAGGATGTTGTCCCAGCACGCTTCCGGCATGATCACTTTCTCGCTGCGCCGGTCGATGCTGCTGTTGGGGCAGAACGAACAGGTCCGATTGCAATACGACGTAGTCTCGACTTCGATCAACTCGACGTGCCGCTTGAACAGCGCCACCGCGCGGTCCCTCGGCAGAAGGCGATCGTAGTGGTCAGGTTCCTGGCGCAGGGAGTGCCGAAGCACACCGACGTGGGGGGCGGTCGCCGCTTTGAGCGACGTCACACGTCGGCCGACACGCGTGCGCTTGGCGAACCCGAGCAGGGACATGTGGCAGTGGTCTCCGGAGAGAGACATTAGCTCGGGGATCGGTGAACTGGCGAGCGCTTTCTCTCCAGTCGATCACGCTCACCACGCCCATCCGCCACGGGCGGCCAGCGAGACATCAAGCAGATGATCGGTGACCTGCTCGAGGCGCGGCGCCCGGTGTGGACAGCCTCCACTTGAATGTCACGTGGAGAGCGGAAGATCGATCAACTCGCGGATCCTGCCGGTGAGCGGCGTCGCAATCGGTGCGTTTGTCTTGTCACGCAGGATGATGGGCACGGCCGGGTAAGGCGACAGCGTAATGGTGGCACGATGGTCGATGCGCGCCCCCGGCACAAGCTCGACGCGGTGCGCGGACAGAATGGCGGCCAGGGAATTTTGACCATCTGGTTCCCGAACATAAAACCCGGACACATGCGGCCACCGGCCCCGAACACCGGGTAATCGTAGGGTGATGGCTCCAGATCGCGCCATCGCTCGGGACGGAAGCGGTAAGGTTCGTCGTAGATGTTCGGATTTCGGTTGATGAGGTAGGCGCTGGCGAGCACCCGCACGCCCGCTGGGATGCGGGCGTCACCGAGATTCGTCGCGATGACTGACCGCCGGAATTGAAGGGGCACCGGCGGGAAGAGCCGCATCCCTTCCTTGACCACGCCATCGAGCAAGGGCAAATGGCCGATCCGATCCATCGCGGGCGGCCCACCGTGAACCGCGCCGTCGATCTCCTCCGCCAGTTGGGCGGCAACCAGAGGATGCTGGGTCAAGACGATCAGCGTCCACACCAATGCGTTCTGGCACGTTTCGTAGGCGGCCCCGAAGCTGAACGTGAGGATGCCTTCGATGAGCTCGCGGCTCGGCGGCGCGCCTCGCTCATCCGGATTGTTGACAAGGATCGAAAGAATGTCTTTGGGATTGAGCTCGCCGCGCTTCTCATCGGCCCACTGCAAGATCGCGCGCTCCAGCTTCGGTGCGGTCCTCAGCGCAGTCAGATAGGCGCGGCCGGGAAATGGCCAGGCCGCAGCGGCCAGGCGCGCGATCATCCGGGCAATTGGCTGCGCGCGTTCTTGATCGTCCCCGAACAGAAGGCCGATGGCCAGGCCTTGCATCAGGTGCTCCGTCAACCGCAGGAGATCGATGGCCGTACCGCGCGGCCAGGACAGAACGTGCGCCTGGGCCATCGCGGCCATGGCGGGACTCATCGCCGCAACAGCCGGCTTGCTCAACGGCGGTGAGAGGAGGCGGCGATAGTGAGCGTGACGCGCGCCGCGCAGACGCGTCATGCTGAGATTGAGACGATTCAACGCGTGATTCTTGAAGGCGCGCATCCCCACGTTCACACCCCGCCACGCATCCGGACTCGAGAACATCGTCCGATAGAGTTCGGCATCCGCGATGCAACCGAGAATTTGCGGCCGCGACCGACGCGAGTGTGGAAGATTCAGCACGACATAGGGGCCGTGCGCGCTGTGGAGCCGGCGCGTCGTCGCCAGCGGGTCAACCGACAGGCCAAGCAAAACGGAGAGCGAGGGCAATCTCCCGAGGTAGACCGGACTCATCGCATCAACATTCATCGTCAACGCTAAGACATAGCCAGCTGTCTGGTGTGCGCGCGCTTGAACCGCAGCCGCCGCCACGCCTCCCAGACGTTGCCGACCATCACGCCGGCCAGCAGGTAATACACGACACCGGCGGTTTCAAAGAGCGCGTAGCTGACGACGGCCACAAGGACACCGCAGAAGATCTGATCCTTGTACTTGATGGGCGCGGTCGGCGGATCGGTCAGCATGAAGAACGCGAAGTACAGCACGGCGTGCAGATCCGGCGCGCGGAAGATCTCCACGACGTAGCGCGCATCGCCGAAAAAGGCCATCAGCGTGAAGAGTCCGAAGTAGACACCGAGAAATGCCAGCACGATCGGCATCTTGTTCACGCGATCGGCGATGAAGATGCCCGACACGCACAGGCCGGCGATCGCCCACATCGGCAACTCCGGCAAGGCGCCCCACCAGCTCTGGCCGGTGTTGAACGCGTAATACGACACGATCAACGCCAGCGCCGCCGGATTGAAGATGTTCGTGGCCTTCGTGCGCAACAGGTACTTGCTGGCGATCGCGATCACGGACGTGGCGCCCGCCACCCACCACGGCTCGAACGGGCTCAGCACCATCGCGATGATCAACCCCGTCAGGACCGCACCGCTCGGAAACTCCCAGCGCGGATGGCGCAGGCGGAGGATGACCACATCCATCAGGCCGGCGGCCAGCACAGCGCTCAGCAGGCCCGGCAGCACCAGCACGAAACCCTGCTGGAATGCCGCCGCGAGCGTCAATGCGATCAGCACGAGTATGAGGATGCCTTTGGGGGTTCTGAAGAACTTGCGCACTGCCTGCGTTCTACTCATCTCGCAGGCCGTTCGTTTCATGCCGCTCGAGATTTGCCGTCAGGATCAGGCCCTCGAGGCCCAGACTCTCGCAGAGTTCAATGCCCTCGGCCGGGCCCAGCACGAAGGCCGCCGTGGCGACCGCATCGGCCAGCATCGCCGTCGGCGCAATCACGGTGACGCTGGCCGCGTTGGCGGCGGGCACGCCGGTGCGTGGATCCAGGATGTGGTGACCGGCCGCGACGCGCTTCTCGTAGTCGCCGGACGTGCAGACGGCCTTATCGGACACGCGCAGCACGTCGATGAGCTCTCCATCGATGCGCGGGTGACGGATGCCGACCGACCAGAGTTCGCCGTCAGGATTGCGTCCACCCAGATAGAGATCTCCGCCGGCGTCGATCGCAAAATCACGGAACGGTTGCAGCTCGCGCGCGGCCATGTCGATCGCGAGCCCCTTCGCGACGGCGCCCAGGTCGAGCACGAGCGGACGAAGCAGTGTCACGGTCTTGCCGTCGGCGTTGCACACGACGTCGCGATAGCTCACGTCGCGTGGCGGCGTGAGGTGGCTCTCGACGATCGCGCCGGTGCGATGCTCGCGATTGAACCCGCGGGTCTCCATGGCATGACCCACGGTGGGATCGAACGCGCCGTCGGTTTCTTCCGCCACCGCCAGCGCGAAGCGCACAGCCTCAAACAGCAAATCGCTCACGCCGACGGCCAGGCCCACGTGCCCGGTCAACTGCATGAGTTCGCTGTTGGAATCAAAACGGCTGCAGCACGCCTCCACGTCGCGGAACCATGCAAAGGCGCGATCGATGGCGCTCGACGCGCCTGTCCGCACCTGCCCGCACCCGTCCGCACCAACAACCGAGATGCTGACAACGGTTCCTAGAACTACTTCTGATCTGGAGTTCGTACCTGCGGTCCCTTCGCTTTGGTGAGCGCGTCGATCACGGCCCAGTAGAACGCGTTCGCGCTTTGCGTGGCGCCGCTGACGTAGTCCACGTCGGGACTCTGGCGCGTCACGACCTGCGGCGGCAGATGGGCGACCCAGGAGCAGGAGTATCGCGTCCAGCACTGCGCAATGGAAGCCGATGTGATGCGGCCGTCGAGAACGACCACCTGCGCCTGAATGTCTCCGTGGCGGCACGTGCCCCAACCCAGGTACGTCCCGTCCTTGTACTTCTCCTTGGGCATCAGCAAAGACGAAGGCAGCTTCTCCTCGGCAGGCTTCGCGGCCTCGGCGACGGCAACGGCGGCAGCAACCGGCAGGTTCGTTGGGTTCGAGCCGTTCGTGGGGTTCTGTTCGGGGGAACCGCTCTGGTTCGTGGGGTTCGCGGGGTTCGCGGGGTTCGTAAGGTTTGGTGCGACAGGTGCCTTGGGTGCGCCAGATGCGGCCGCGGACTTCGTCGCGGCGGGTGCGGCAGGTGCAGCGGCGGACTTCGTCGCGACAGCTGCGCCGGGTGCGGCAGCAGCGGTCGTGGCTTCCGGCTTCGGCATCATCGGCGACTTCAGATCGGTCGCTTTGGCGGTGTCTGTTGTCGGTTCGATCTGCGCCGGTGTGCGCGTCTCGCCGGCAGTCGCGGGCGCAGGCATCGACGGGCGACGCTCATTCGACGCTTCGTCCAACTTCGCGGCGGCCGCGCGCGTCTTCATGAAGCCGGCGGCATAGACGACCAGAATCGCCGCTGAACTCAACGTGACGAGGCTATTCGCAACCTTCTTGTTACCGCTGGGGGCCATTAGTAGCGGGATTATTACGTACTTTGGACCTTGGACGCTGGACCTTGAACTTCTACAGATTCGGCGCCAGCCACCGCTCGGCTTCGGGGATCGTGATGCCCTTGCGCTTCGCGTAGTCCTCGAGCTGATCGCGACCGATGCGGCCCACCGCGAAGTAGTTGGCGTCGGGATGGCTGAAGTAGATGCCGCTCACCGACGCGGCCGGCGTCATCGCGAAGTTCTCCGTCAACTGGATCCCAAGGTTCGGCGCCGACAGCAGCCTGAACAGCGTCGTCTTCTCGCTGTGATCGGGGCACGCGGGATAGCCGAAGGCCGGGCGGATGCCGCGGTAATTCTCCGCGATGAGGTCGTCGGCGTTGAGCATCTCCTGCCTGCCGAAGCCCCACTCCTCGCGCGCCTGTTTGTGCAGGAACTCCGCGAACGCCTCGGCGAGCCGATCGGCGAGCGCCTTCGTGATGATCGCGCTGTAGTCGTCGTGCTGCGCTTCGTATTCCTTCACGAGCGCGTCGACGCCGATGCCGGCCGTGACGGCGAACGCGCCGATGTAGTCGGGCACGAGCGACGATCTGGGCGCGATGAAGTCGGCGAGCGAGCGGTTCGGCTTGTCGTCAGCCTTCGGCTCCTGCTGCCGCAGCATGTGGAACCGGGTCAGCTCCTCCTTCCGGGCATCGTCCTTGTACACCACGATGTCGTCGCCGTCGGAGTTCGCGGGCCAGAAGCCGTACACAGCGCGTGCCTGAATCTTGCGCTCCGTGATGATGCGCCTGAGGATCACCTGCGCGTGATCGTAGAGCTCACGCGCGGCCGCGCCGTAGGTCGGGTTCTCGAAGATCGCGGGGTAGCGGCCCTTCAGCTCCCAGGCGGAGAAGAAGAACGTCCAGTCGATGAACGGCGCGAGCGCTTCGAGGCGCTGGTCGCTGATGATGCGGTGGCCGACGAACCACGGCACCGCCACCGGCAACGTGTCCCAGTCGGTGCGCTGATGGTTGCCGCGCGCCTGCGCGAGCGGCAACAGGGGCTTCTCGCGCTTCTGTCCGTACTGCGCGCGCAGCGTGTCCTGATCCGCTCGGGTCCGCGTCATGAAGTCTCCGCGCAGTTTGTCGCTGAGCAGACTCGACACCACATCGACCGCCCGCGACGCATCGAGCACGTGCACCGTGGCGCCCGAGTACTCCGGCGCAATCTTCACCGCCGTGTGCTGCTTGCTGGTGGTGGCGCCGCCGATGAGCAGCGGCGTCGTGATGCCGCGATGCTCCATCTCTTTCGCGACGTACACCATCTCGTCGAGCGACGGCGTGATGAGGCCGCTCAGGCCGATGATGTCGACGTTGTGCGTCTTGGCGGCCGTCAGGATCTTGTCGAGTGAGACCATCACGCCAAGGTCGATCACCTCGTAGCTGTTGCAGCCGAGCACGACGCCGACGATGTTCTTGCCGATGTCGTGCACGTCGCCTTTCACCGTGGCGAGGAGCACGCGACCGGCCGTCTCGCGCTCGCTCGGCGCGAGGCCATCGGCCTTGCGCTGCACCTTCTCCGCCGCCATGAACGGCTCGAGGTACGCGACCGCGCGTTTCATCGCGCGCGCGCTCTTCACCACCTGCGGCAGAAACATCTTGCCCGCGCCGAACAGATCGCCGACCGTCTTCATGCCGTCCATCAGCGGGCCTTCGATGACGTTGAGCGGACGACCGAGCTTCACGCGCGCTTCTTCGGCGTCCACTTCGATGAAGTCGACCACGCCGTGCACGAGCGCGAAGGACAGGCGCGCTTCGACCGGCTTCTCGCGCCACGTCAGGTCGAGCTCGCGCTTCTTGCCCGAGCCTTTCACCTGATCGGCGAACTGCACGAGTCGCTCGGTCGCATCGGGCCGGCGATTGAATAGCACGTCCTCGACGCGCTCGAGCAGATCTGCCGGGATGTCTTCGTACACCGCCAACTGGCCGGCATTGACGATCCCCATGTCGAGGCCGGCTTTGATCGCGTGAAACAGAAACGCGGCGTGCATCGCTTCGCGGACGATGTCGTTGCCGCGGAAGGAGAAGGAGAGGTTGCTGATGCCTCCGCTGATCTTCACACCGGGGCACGCGGCCTTGATCTGCCTGGCCGCCTCGATGAAGTTGATCGCGTAGTCGTTGTGCTCTTCGAGCCCGGTGGCGATGGCGAGCACGTTCGGGTCGAAGATGATGTCGGTCGGCAGGTACCCGGCCGTATCGATGAGCAGCCGATAGGCGCGCGTGCAGATCTCGACCTTGCGCGCGATCGTGTCGGCCTGGCCCTGCTCGTCGAATGCCATGACGATGGCGGCCGCGCCGTAGCGGCGGATCATCTTCGCTTTGTGCAGGAAGTCGGCCTCGCCTTCCTTCAGCGAGATCGAGTTCACGACGCCTTTGCCCTGTACGCACTTCAGGCCGGCTTCGAGCACCGTCCACTTCGAGCTGTCGA